>NZ_JBSVXD010000003.1:0-97276 GCF_054070755.1 Pseudomonas sp. SDO5591_S426
TGCCACAGGTTTTGTGCACGACACAAAACCTGTAGGAGCAAGGCTTGCCCGCGATTGCGTTTCCAGCGTCCCAACAACTGGTCGGTCTGCCTGCAATTCCGTAACATCCGCACATTCTTTTTGCCCCCAGTATGCGGTCCCTCATGAAACCAATCAGTCTACGCGCCGATGTCCTGGCCGGACTCACCACTTCTTTCGCCCTGCTGCCCGAATGCATCGCCTTCGCCCTGGTTGCTCACCTCAACCCGCTGATGGGGCTGTATGGCGCGTTCATCATCTGCACCCTGACCGCGCTGTTCGGCGGCCGGCCGGGCATGGTCTCCGGTGCGGCCGGGTCGATGGCGGTAGTGATCGTCGCCCTGGTGGTGCAACACGGCGTGCAGTATTTGCTGGCAACGGTGTTGCTGGGCGGTTTGATCATGATGGCGTTCGGGCTTTTGAAGCTCGGCAAACTGGTGCGCATGGTGCCGCATCCGGTGATGCTCGGCTTCGTCAACGGCCTGGCGATCATCATCGCGCTGGCGCAGTTGGAGCATTTCAAGAGCGGCGAGACCTGGCTCAGCGGCACACCGCTGTACATGATGATCGGGCTGGTCGCCGTGACCATGGCCATCGTCTATGTCCTGCCACGCCTGACTCGCACGGTGCCGCCGGCACTGGTGGCGATCCTCGGTGTGGGCCTGGCGGTTTATCTGCTTGGCCTGCCAACTCGCACTCTGGGCGACATGGCACACATAGCCGGTGGCTTGCCGACGCTGGCGCTACCGGACATTCCGTGGAGTCTGGAAACCCTGCGCATCATTGCGCCGTACGCAATCCTGATGGCGCTGGTCGGCCTGCTGGAAACCCTGCTGACCCTGAACCTCACCGACGAAATCACCGAGAGCCGCGGCTATCCGGATCGCGAGTGTGTGGCATTGGGAGCGGCGAACATGGTCTCCGGCGTATTCGGCGGCATGGGCGGGTGCGCGATGATCGGCCAGACCGTGATCAACCTCAGTTCCGGTGGGCGCGGGCGCTTGTCCGGCGTAGTGGCCGGTGTCTCGATTCTGCTGTTCATCCTGTTTCTGTCGCCGCTGATCGAACGTATTCCGTTGGCGGCGTTGGTGGGTGTGATGTTCGTGGTGTCGCAACAGACGTTCGCCTGGGCCTCGTTGCGCGTGATCAATAAAGTGCCGCTGAACGACGCGCTGGTGATCATCGCTGTGACGGTGATCACGGTGTTCACCGACCTGGCTACCGCCGTGCTCTGCGGCATCATCATTGCGGCGCTGAACTTTGCCTGGCAGCAGGCGCGTCAGCTGTACGCCGACAGCCATCTGGAAAACGACGGCAGCAAGTTGTACCGGGTGCATGGCACCTTGTTCTTCGCCTCGACCACTCCTTTTCTCAATCAATTCGATCCGACCAACGACCCGACGCAAGTGACGCTGGATTGTCGCCACCTGAGCTTCGTCGATTACTCCGCCATCGCCGCGCTGGACACCCTGCGCGAACGCTACACCAAGGCCGGCAAGCACCTGCGGGTGCTGGGCCTGTCCGAGCGTTGCAAGAAGCTGCTCAAGCGCGCGCGGGTACATCACGACTGACGGGAAACAGGTTGGCGTCGATGAAAATTCGCCGCCTCGATTTTCATTATTCGCGACACGACATATCCATTAGCGACACGCCTTACCTCTGTACGAAAATTACTTTCACCTCGTTTGATAATCACGCTTCGAAATGTTTTAAGAGTTTCACAAATATTTCGACGTGACCCTCTCGAGGAGTACCGCATGACCCTGTCCTTCGGCTATTGGCTGCTGGTGTATGCCGCTATCGCCATCATTGCTTTGATCGTTCTGATCGCCCGTTACCGGCTCAACCCGTTCATTGTCATCACCCTGATTTCCATTGGCCTGGCGCTGGTGGCGGGGATGCCGCCGTCGGGTGTGGTCGGCGCTTATGAAGCCGGAGTCGGCAAGACCCTGGGGCATATCGCGCTGGTGGTGGCATTAGGCACGATGCTCGGCAAGATGATGGCCGAGTCTGGCGGCGCCGAGCAGGTGGCGCGCACGTTGATCGACCGTTTCGGCGAGAAAAACGCGCACTGGGCGATGGTCTGCATCGCGTTCCTGGTGGGCTTGCCGCTGTTCTTCGAAGTCGGCTTCGTGTTGCTGGTGCCGATCGCGTTTACCGTGGCGCGGCGAGTTGGCGTGTCGATCCTGATGGTCGGTTTGCCGATGGTCGCGGGGCTTTCGGTGGTGCATGCGCTGGTGCCACCGCACCCGGCGGCGATGCTCGCGGTGCAGGTGTATCAGGCGTCGGTGGGGCAGACCTTGCTCTACGCGATTGCGGTTGGCATTCCGACCGCCATCATTGCCGGCCCGCTGTACGCCAAGTTCATCGTGCCGCGCATCCAGTTGCCGGCGGAAAACCCGCTGGAACGGCAGTTCCTCGAACGTGAACCGCGCGACAGCCTGCCGGGTTTCGGCATCACCATGGCGACCATTCTGTTGCCCGTAGTGCTGATGCTGATCGGCGGCTGGGCTAACCTGATTTCCACGCCGGGCACCGGTTTCAACCAGTTCCTGCTGTTCATCGGCAACTCGGTGATTGCGCTGCTGCTGGCGACCTTGCTCAGCTTCTGGACCCTCGGTCTGGCGCAGGGCTTCAACCGTGAATCGATCCTCAAGTTCACCAACGAATGCCTGGCACCGACCGCGAGCATTACACTGCTGGTGGGCGCCGGTGGCGGTCTGAACCGGATTCTGGTGGACGCCGGCGTCACCGACCAGATCGTCGGTCTGGCCCACGAATTCCATTTGTCGCCGTTGTTGATGGGCTGGTTGTTCGCCGCACTGATGCGCATCGCCACCGGTTCCGCCACCGTGGCCATGACCACCGCGTCGGGTGTAGTTGCACCAGTGGCGATTGGTTTGGGTTATCCGCATCCGGAGTTGCTGGTGCTGGCGACCGGCGCCGGTTCGGTGATTTTTTCCCACGTCAACGACGGCGGCTTCTGGTTGATCAAGGAATACTTCAACATGACGGTCACCCAGACCTTCAAGACCTGGACGGTGCTGGAAACCATTATTTCCGTCGTCGCGTTCGCGTTGACCGTCGGCCTTTCTTACCTGATTTAACCGGAGTCGCCTGCCATGGACATCCTCTACCAGATCCGCGCCCGTCAGGATTCCTTCAGTGCCGGTGAAGGACGCATCGCTCGCCTGATGCTCGACGACGTAGGATTTGCCGCATCCGCCAGTCTCGATGAGTTGGCGGTGCGGGCGGAGGTGAGTACCGCGACACTGTCGCGCTTTGCACGCACGGTCGGCTGCAAGGATCTGCGCGACTTGCGTTTGCAGCTGGCCCAGGCCAGCGGCGTCGGCAGCCGGTTTCTCGACCCGCCGGGCACGCCCGAGCAATCGGCGTTTTACGGGCAAATTGTTGGCGATATCGAATCGACCTTGCGCCAGCATCTGTCGGCGTTCGACGAATCGCGTTTCGCCGATGCCGTGAAACTGCTGGGCAAGGCGCAGATGATTCACGCCTTCGGCATGGGCGGTTGCTCGACCTTGTGCAGCGATGAACTGCAAGTACGGCTGGTGCGGCTTGGTTATCCGATTGCGGTGTGCCATGACGCGGTAATGATGCGCGTCACCGCCGCCAGCCTCAGCGCCGAGCACGTGGTGATCGTCTGCTCGCTGACCGGGATCACCCCGGAGCTGGTGGAAACGTTGGAGCTGGCGCGCAACTATGGCGCACGCATCCTGGCCATCACCCGCGCCGACTCGCCGCTGGCGCAACTGGCCGACATCGTGCTGCCGCTGCAAAGCGCCGAAACCTCATTCATCTACAAACCCACGGCGGCGCGCTACGGCATGCTGCTGGCCATCGATGTGCTTGCCACCGAGCTGGCACTGGCCAATCCTCAGGACAATCAAGAACGTCTGCGGCGGATCAAACTCGCCCTGGACGATTACCGCGGCGGCGACGATCACCTGCCGCTGGGAGACTGACATGATGTACGACACGCTGATCCGCAACGCCCTGATCATCGACGGCAGCAACAGCCCCGGTTACTCCGCCGATGTAGCGATTCTCAACGGGCGCATTGAGCGCATCGGCGACCTGCACGACGCACACGCCAGCGAAGAAATCGACGCGGCCGGCAAGGTGTTGGCGCCAGGCTTCATCGATGTGCACACCCACGACGACACGGTGGTGATCCGCCAGCCGCAGATGCTGCCCAAGCTCAGTCAAGGTGTGACTACGGTGATCGTCGGCAACTGCGGGATCAGTGCGTCGCCGGTGAGTTTGCGCGGCGATCCGCCGGACCCGATGAACCTGCTCGGCAGCGCTGCCGCGTTTGTTTATCCGACATTCCGCGACTATCGCGCGGCGGTCGAAGCGGCGAATACCACATTGAATGTCGCGGCGCTGGTCGGGCACACCGCGTTGCGCAGCAATCACCTTGACGATCTTTTTCGCACAGCAACGCCAGATGAAATTGCCGGTATGCGTGAGCAACTGCGGGAGAGTCTTGAGGCTGGCGCGTTGGGCTTGTCCACCGGTCTGGCCTACGCCAACGCTTACTCGGCGTCCACCGACGAAGTCATGCAATTGACCGAAGAGCTGACGGCGTTCGGCGCGGTCTACACAACTCATTTGCGCAGCGAATTCGAACCGGTGCTGGAGGCCATGGACGAGGCATTCCAGATCGGTCGCCATGCAAAATCCCCGGTGATCATTTCCCATCTCAAATGTGCTGGCGCCGGGAATTGGGGGCGCAGTCCGCAACTGTTGGCGTCTCTTGAGCAGGCCGCGAAAACCCATCCGGTGGGCTGCGATTGCTATCCCTATGCGGCGAGTTCTTCGACGCTGGATCTCAAGCAGGTCACCGATGCCCATCGCATCACCATTACCTGGTCGACGCCGCACCCGGAAATGGGCGGGCGCGACTTGATGGACATCGCTGCCGAATGGAACCTGTCGCTGCTCGATGCCGCTCGCCAATTGCAACCGGCGGGTGCGGTTTACTACGGAATGGACGAGGCCGATGTGCGCAGAATCCTCGCCCATCCGCTGTCGATGGTCGGCTCCGATGGCTTGCCGGAAGACCCGTTTCCCCATCCTCGTTTGTGGGGCGCGTTTCCACGTGTGCTCGGCCATTTCAGCCGCGACGTAGGACTGTTCCCGCTGCACACTGCCGTGCACAAAATGACCGGGCTGTCGGCGGCACGATTCGGCTTGAAGGAGCGCGGCGAGATTCGTGAAGGCCATTGGGCGGATCTGGTGCTGTTCGACCCTGCGACCGTGCGCGATGTGGCGGACTTCAACGATCCACAACGAGCGGCCGAAGGCATCGATGGCGTGTGGGTCAACGGCGTGCTGAGTTATCAGGACGGTCAGGCGAACGGACGCCGGGAAGGGCGGTTTCTGGCACGGGAAGGGGATTTGCGGGACGGCTTTAATTGACGAATCGCGCAGTGCATCACAGTAGTGGCACATTGAGATTAAAGAAAGCCGTCAACAAGCCGAATTGCTGACGTACAGCCCGGCTACACTGTGGGCTATTTCTGTCTGGGAGCAACTCGATGAGCTTCGGCAAAATCACCCCGATCCTGCGGATCTTCGATGAAATCAAGGCAGTTGAATTCTACGTCGACTTCCTCGGATTCAGGATCGACTGGCAGCACCGCTTTGAAGCCAACTTCCCGCTGTACCTGCAAGTCTCCCGCGGCGAATGCGTGTTGCACCTGTCCGAACACCACGGCGACGCAACACCCGGCTCGGCCCTGCGCATCGAGACCGACGAACTGGAAACTTTCCAGCAGCAACTGCTGGCCAAGGAATACTCGTTCGCCCGGCCAGAGATCCAGGCGATGCCATGGGGCAGCCAGGACATGACCATTAGCGATCCGTTTGGTAATCGGTTGGTGTTTACCAATGCGATTAGTGTTTGAGGTCTAGATAGCTACTGATCATTCCCGCGCGGGAGCGTGGGAATGATCAGTTCACGTCCACTTCGGCCTCGCACAGGGCACGCTAATTCCCCGCAACGCCCTCAATAATTCCGCCACCACTTCCAACACTCGATTATCCCCAGACACCGCCATTAACAATTCCATGGAGGATCCGGGTGGTGGAACGCCCTTGGAAACTCATAAGGTTATTCCCTTGAGGTTATATTCCGCTGGTGGCATATTCGTATGAAATGGGACGTTGAATACACGGATGAATTTGAGGCATGGTGGGACCGGCTCAAAGATGCCGAGCAGGACTCAGTGCAGGCGACAGTCATGATGCTGGGCGATGAGGGGCCACACTTGGGCTTTCCATACACCAGCGATATCAAAGGGTCGCGGCATGGCAACCTCCGAGAGCTACGGGTGCAACATGCTGGCAAACCTTACCGTGTGTTGTATGCCTTTGATCCTCGGCGATGCGCGATCCTGTTGATCGGTGGTGACAAAACCGGACAGGATCGTTGGTATCAGGAGCATGTGCCTCTGGCCGAACGACTATACGACGAGCACTTGGAAACATTGCAGGACGAGGGCTATGACAATGGCTAAAAAATTTGCTGATCTGGTGGCACGACGCTCTCCCGAATCTCAAGCACGTGTCGATGTCTTGCTGAAAAAGCTGCGAGCAGAAATGCCGTTGCACGAGTTGCGTCAGGCGCAAGCATTAAGCCAGGAAAATCTGGCAAAAACGCTGCACGTCAATCAAGCGGCGATCTCCAAAATGGAACGACGGACAGACATGTACATCAGCACATTGCGCAGCTACATCCGCGCCATGGGAGGCGAACTGGAAATTATCGCGACCTTTCCTGAAGGTCAGGTGAAGATAGATAACTTCTCTCGCTGAGTAGTAGGTTGGTAGCGCTGGTCGGGATGATGTTCGTGATGTCGCAACAGAGCTTCGCCTGAGCCTCTTGCGAGTGCGAAAACAAGGTACCGCTGAACGACGTGCTGGTAATCACCGCCGTGACGGCGATCACGGTATTCACCAACGGCCACCGGTGTGCTTTGCGGCATCATCATTGCCCTGTTTCTCAACCCGTTCGACCCGGCCAACGACCCGGCATGAGTGACGCTGGATTGTCGTCACCTGAGTCTCGTCGACTACTCGTCCGTCGCCGCGCTGAACATCTTGCGCGAGCGCTACACCTAGGCCTGTGGGTGCCGGACCTGTCCTTACGCCTCAGGAAACCGCTCAAGCGCGCGGTTGCATCACAACTGATTGAACTCTCAAGTTGTCAAAGCTGCTCTGGTTAGTTTGACTATGAGCAGATTTTCCGGAGGCGCATGAAGCAGGTGAAACCGTAAATTTTCTCCACCCTATCAGTTCTGATAGTGGTCAATATTGGTCTGATACTCGAGACTGTGACTGTGAGTCGATGAACTCCTATCGGAGGCACAGGACATGCTGGCGAACCATAAGAATTTAATTTGTTATTACCACTACGATCCACTGGACCGAGTGATTGGCCACACTCCTTCCGGGCAGACGAAATCAGAGTTTCACTACCTGAAAGGTCGTGTGACTACGGAAATTCAAGGTTTGGTGCAACGCTCTATCATGCAGAGCGAAGATCAATTGGTGGCAGTGCAATGGCGGCAGAGTAACAACTTGGACCACTCCTTGTTAGCCACAGATCAACAGCACTCGGTACTGAATGCACTCCGGTCGAGCGGACTTAATACTCTCACTTACACGCCCTACGGCTACCGCCTACCGGAGGATGGATTACTTAGCATGCTCGGCTTCAACGGCGAGCGGTCAGAACCGTTAACTGGGCACTATTTGTTAGGTAATGGCTATCGGGCGTTTAATCCGGTATTAATGCGGTTTAATAGTCCGGACAGTTGGAGCCCGTTTGGACGTGGTGGATTGAATGCGTATGTCTACTGTATAGGTGATCCGATTAATCGAGAAGACAATAACGGGCGAATCAGCGCCCGCTGGCTTCTGGTAAGAAAGAATATCCCGCAGCTAGCAATGGTAAGTAGACGAGCAACGTCCTCACTTAGTGAGCCAACCTTTAAGAGTGAATCATTGGCAAGGGCACAAGTTGACTTTACTAAAGCCCAATATCCAATGCCCGCTGCCGGAGAAAAATTATTTACTCCTTCTCCAAAGTCAAGTATCCAGTTCGGACCTGAAAATTTGCGAGTTAATGAAGTAGAAAATTATATAAGGCTTGTGCCGAGAACGCTCTTTTACGCTGCACGGTCTGGTCTTTCGCACAACCAAACTCATCTGTTGGCGGGAGCCATTGAGAACCCTGCATTAGCGGCAAAGCTTCGAAGCGTCGCAACCCTTAAGGCATTCACTAAAAATTTCAAAAAAAGCGATCTGCACCTTAAAAGACTTCAAACTAACGCGGCGCTTAACTATCTACCTTCAGAATTACAGCAAATAATAAGAAAACAGGAGCCGCAGTGAGGCGCCTTCAATGCCTCCAGCAAATTTGATGATGGGCCAAGGCGATTGCATATCTCCAAGCTATGCCTACCTGCTCAGAGACCGTCCAGTAAATTAATGCAAATCTACCTGTCAGATTTTTTTCATTGCCCTGTAGATCGCCATCGCGAGCAGGCTCGCACACAAGGTACTCACTGAACTTGTGGGAGCGAGCCTGCTTGCGAATGGATCTTTCAGTCAGCGCTGACCGAGCATCAAACGCGGAAGTGACTCACCATCTGTTGCAACTGATTCCCCAGCCGCGCCAGTTCGACACTGGACGCCGCTGTCTCGTCGCTGGCCGCAGCGGTCTGTTCCGACACGTCGCGCACGTTGATGATGCTGCGGCTGATCTCTTCGGCAACGGCGCTTTGCTGTTCGGCGGCAGCGGCGATCTGCTGGTTCATCGATTGGATGTTGGACACCGTGCGGGTGATGCTTTCCAGTGACGCGCCGGCCTTGCGGGTCAGGGCCACGCTGCTGTCGGTGAGGGCGCGGCTGTTGTTCATCACCGTGGCCACTTGCTGGGTGCCGTTTTGCAGACCGGCCACCAGGCCTTCGATTTCTTCGGTGGATTTTTGCGTGCGCTGGGCCAGGCCGCGGACTTCGTCGGCCACCACGGCAAAACCACGCCCGGCTTCACCGGCGCGCGCCGCTTCAATCGCCGCGTTGAGCGCCAGCAGGTTGGTCTGTTCGGCCACGGCCTTGATCACGTCCATGACGCTGCCGATCTTGTCGCTTTCCTGTTGCAGCACGCCCATGGCTTCGGTGGAGCGCGCCACTTCGCTGGCCAGACGCTCGATCTGTGCGATGGCCTCACCAACCACCTTGTCGCCTTCTCGGGCTTCACCGTCCGCCGCAGCGGCGGCTTGCGAGGCTTGCTCGGCATTGCGCGCGACTTCCTGCACGGTGGCGGTCATCTCGTGCATGGCGGTGGCGACCTGATCGGTTTCCACCTTTTGATTGTTGACCCCGGCGCTGGTTTGTTCGGTGACGGCCGACAATTCTTCGGCGGCGCTGGCGATCTGGGTGACGCCGTCGCGGATGCCGCTGATCAAGTCGCGCAGGGTCACGCCCATGCGCGCAATGCCTTGCTGCAACACGCCGAGTTCATCGCGGCGTGTGACCTTGACGTCCTGGGACAGGTCGCCGCTGGCGATACGTTCGACCACGGCCAGGGTGTCGCGCAACGGGCCGGTGATCTGTCGGGTGATGAGCACGGCGGCAATGATGCCCACGAGCAGTGCCAGCAACGTGCTGACCAGTTGCAAGGTGCGGGCCTTGTCGCTTTCGGCGTCACGGCGGTCAAGCTGGATCTGATACAGCTGCTCGCTCAGGCTGACGATGGCCGCGCCCTGGTCGGTCATTTCCTTGCGTGACTGCACCACATCGCTGTTCGCGGTCTTGTAGGCCTGCAACGCACTGCGATAGTTGCCCAGCGCGGTTTCCAGTTGACGCAGCGCGTCTGGCTGCACGTCGGCGAAGTGTGCGTTGAGGGATTTCACGCTGGCGATCGCCGTATCGAGTTGGGCAACAGCTTTTTGCTCGGTCTCGGCGTTGGTGGTGGCGGTATAGCCACGCACTTCGTAGCGAGCCAGCAGGAACGCTTCCTTGGCGGCGGTGATGGCCTGGAACTGTTCGAAGCGTTGATCGCTCAGCGGCATTTGCTGTACGCGGGTGTTGATGTCATTGATCAACGTGTTGGCCGTTTCGGCGTTGGCGGTCATGACGTCGCGGGCGCTGTTGCCGGCGCGGTAGGCACCGCGCATTTTGTTCAGGGACGTCTTGTAGGCATCGATGACGGTGCCTTGCTCCTTGAGCAACTTGAGGTTTTCCGGGCTCTTGAATTTCACCAGCAACGCTTGCTGCTGAGCCGAAAACGCTTCGAGGGTGGTCTGCACATTTTGCGCGGTGGTTTCGTCGCCGTTGGTCAGCATGTATTGCAGGCGTACCACGCGAAGTTTGGTCAGGCCGGCGTTGAGCTGGGTGATGTCGCTCATCCAGTTGCTGCGGTCAATCAAGCTGCCGAGGCTGGTCCAGCCGGTCAGGGCCAGGACGCAGGTCAGTGCCAGGACCAGGCCAAACCCCAGGCCCAGTTTCAGGTTTACGCTGATATTGCCGAACCAGCTATTCATCAAAATTCCTCCAGGAACGTGGTGCTTCTCGATCGTCGGTTGGCTGGAAGATTGTTGTTTTTAGGGGCCAGCATGCGGTGTAGAACGGACTGTATCGGCAGCAATCGTGAGAGCTGAAAGGATTTTGTCGGACGGATTCTGTAACAAGGTTTTTTTCACATGGGTTTCACTGGCTAGCGACGCCTGCCTCTTTACCCTCGCGGCATCAAATGAAGTGGTGCATGCCGGCGAGGCGGCTTGATGTGGAATTGAGACTGAGTCTGTTCGGAATAAACCGCTCGATCGATGTGAGCCGATTTGCCCGTTTTCGCAATGCGGCAGTGGTGCTGGCCTCGGCGCTGTTGGTGATCCCCCTGACGGTATTTCTTCTGCGGCCCGCAGCGGTGCCGGACCTGGCCCACGGCAACGTCGCGGGTGCACGCGCTCTGCTGACGGGTTGGGCCAAGGGCGACATGATTGTGCTGGTGCGCCATGTCGAGCGCTGCGATCACTCCCGCGCCGCTTGCCTGAGCGGCAACGATGGCATCACCGATCGTTCACGCAGTGTCGCGGTGGCCGTCGGTGCACAGTTCGAGCAACTGGGCCTGGACAAGACCGATATCTACAACAGCCCGATGATGCGTACGGCACAGACCGCCGGTTACATGTTCAACAAGGTCGGCAGCGGTGACGATTGGCTGATCAACTGCAAAGGCACCATGTTGCGCGACGCTCTGGCGCACAAAATCGCCGGGCGCAATCTGATCCTGGTGACCCACAGCGAATGCATGGCGCAACTTGAGAAAGACCTCAAGTTGCCCGGCTCGACCCTCGGTTACGGCGCTTCGTTGTTTGTTTCTGCCGAAACGCTGAGCAAACCCCGCATGCTCGGCTTCATCGAAGCCTCGGACTGGCGCTCGGTGACCACCCAATGAATTCATTCACTCGTTATCGTTTTTACTGGATCAACTTCGGTATTCCACTGGCCTGTGCAGCCGTGGTGTTCCTGATGTTCGACCTGACCAAAATCGACATCGCCTTCAACAATCTTTTTTATGACCCGGTGACGCAGACGTTCCCGCTGGACCATGTGCACCTGTTCGAAAAAATCACTCACAAGTGGGCACGGATCATCCCCAACTGGACCGGCGAGATCGCAATCATCGGCGCCTTGCTGTCGTTTCTCTGGCCACGCCTGAAGGCGGAAAAGCATCCGAAGATCATCGCGTTTCTGGAGAAAATCAAAGTCGCACCGGTGCTGCGGTTTGCCAGCAAACATCGAAGGGATTTTCTCTACGTGGTGTTCGCGTTCTCCATCAGCACCGGCGTGATTCACTACCTCAAGGGCCACACCAGCGTGTATTGCCCGATTGAAACGACTCAGTACGGCGGCAAGATTGAACACAAGGAATGGTACGAAAACTTCGATTTGCTGAAGGTCGCCGGTGACGGTCGTTGCTGGCCGGGCGGGCATGCTTCGGGTGGCTTCACCATGCTCGCGTTGTATTTCGTGGCGCGGCGTTATCGCTGGCGGTATTCCAAGGCAGTCATGTACGGCTCGCTGGCGCTGGGGTTCGTCTATGGCACGACGCGGGTGTTGCAGGGTTGGCACTACATGTCCCACACGTTCTGGGCCGGGATCTTCGTCTGGCTGGCGTGTTTGCTGACAGCGCTGGCGTTTTATGGGCGGGCGCGGTTGGAGTTGCCGGTGAGTCAGGCGAGATCTTTATCGACTGAACCGACGCCATCGCGAGCAGGCTCGCTCCTGCAGTAGGGCCGGTTCAGCACACGGTTTTGATGTGCTAACCGAGACTCCGCGACCATTGTCGGTCCGGGTCCTCCCAGACAGTGCTGACCAACGCCGTCAGCACATGATCTTGCCAGCGGCCATCAATGTTCAGATAGGCCTTGGCATAGCCTTCGCGTTCAAACCCCAGACGCTCCAGCAACCGCTCACTGCGTTCGTTGCCGGGGATGTAGTTGGCCATGATGCGGTGCAGGTTCAGCGTTTCGAACATGTAGCGAATGCCCGCGTCCACGGCTTCGTGCATCAGGCCTTGGCCTTGATGGGCCTGGTCGATGTGATAGCCCAGATAACAGGACTGGAAAGCCCCGCGAATGATCCCGCTGAAGTTGCACGCGCCGATCATTTGCCCGCTGTCGCGATCCAGCACCGCGAAATGCACCGCATAGCCTTCATCAAACGCCATGGCCTGTTGTGCGAGGCGCGAGCGGATTTTTTCCGCGCTGTAGTAGTCGTCGGAACGGATCGGCGACCACGGCGCGAGGTGTGTCTGGTTTCGCAAATAAAAGTCGCTTTCCAACGCAGCTTGGCTCGGGCTCAGGACGGCCAGCGTCACGCGTTTGCAGGGCAGGGAGAGGATCGTCATCGGGCGCTCCGGTGGACATTGCGGATGACGAGCAATCTACAGGCAAAAAAAAGCCCGCGGGAGGGCGGGCAAACCGTAGTTTCTTGAATGAGCGAGGCAAATGTACAGGTTGGCGCGCGGCGGCGGGGTGAAGAAAAGTTCATCTGCCTGCTGATGGGTGGCGCAGGCCTGGAGCCCTGCGTGCAGCCATCGACGTTGTGTCAGAAGTTGTACTTGAAACTCGTCATCACATTGCGCGGGGCACCGTAGACACCGTACAGACCGGACTGGCTGTAGTACTCGCGGTCGAACACGTTGTTCAGGTTCACCGACGCACTGAGGTTGTGGCTGATGTCGTAGCGCGCCAACAGGTTGGCGACCGCGTAGCTGCCCTGGCTGAAGGTGTGCAGGTCGGCGCCCACTTTGCTCTGCCAGTTCACGCCGCCGCCGAGGGTGACCTTGTCCAGAGGGCCGTGCAGGCGATAGGTGGTGAAAGTCTTCACGCTGTTGCGCGGCAGGTTGGTGCTGATGCGCTGGTCGTCGGCATCGGTGGTCACCGAGTAGGCATACCCGGCAGACGCCTGCCAGCCTTCGGCCAGTTCGCCGTTCAGCTCCAGTTCGATGCCTTTGGAGGTGGTGTCCTGTTCGGCGCTGTAGACGTTGTCGTGTTGCCAGATCGCCAGGTTGTCCTGCTCCAGTTTGAACAATGCCAGGCTGGAGTTGAGCTTGCCATCCAGGTGCGTGCCCTTGATGCCGATCTCGTAGCCTTTGCCTTCCATCGGGTCGAGGGGTTTGTTGTCTTCGTCGGTGACCCACGAGGCTTGCGGGTTGAAGATTTTGGTGTAGCTGGCGTACACCGACCAGGTGTCAGTGAGGTCATAGACCACGCCGGCATAGGGAATGAACACACCGTTTTCTTCACGATTGACCTCGGTTTCTTCACCGCCGTAAGGGCGATCCGAGGTGTCGCGCTTCCAGTTGATCACGCGGCTGCCGAGGATCAAGCTCAGGTCGTCGGTGACGCTGAAGCGTGAGGTCAGGTAAGCGGCATACTGGTCTTCGTCGATCGAGGATTTGCCGCTTTCGGTGAAGGCCGGTTTGGCAGAGTTGCCGTCCCAGTTGTAGAGGTTATCGATGGCGCCCGCCGGCGACCCGGCATAGTCGTAACGCCAGCCACCCCAGCCCGGTACGTTCTCCTTGTACTTGGACAAGGTCATGCCGGTGATCAGTTCGTGTTCGCGGCCGAACAGGCCGAACGGACCGGTGACGTACAGGTCGAGGTTGTCCTGGCGCGGCGTGCCGGAGAAGCGCACCGGCAACTGCGAAAGTCCGCTGCCATCCTTGTTGAGATCGCCCATGGCGAAATTGAACAGTTCGTCGAATTTGTTTTCAGCGTGGGTGAGTTCGATCTTGCCGCTCCAGCCATTGCCTAATTGCTGTTCGATGGAGGTGAAGAAACTGGTCTGCTCGTGATCGTTATACGACCAGTCCGGTGCTGCGTTGATCGAGCGCTTGAGGTTGGTGCGTTCGCCGGTACTGAAGCGAGTGGGCAGGCCGGAGCGCAGCGGCGAGTCGACATCGGTGCGCTGATAACTGAAGCCCATGGTCAGCAACGTGTCTTCGGTCAGGTCGAATTCGGTGATGCCGTAGATCAGTTGCGATTGCAGGTTGTAGCGGTCGATCCAGGCTTTCTCGGTTTTGTAATCGGCGACGAATCGCCCGCGAACGTTGCCCGTTTCGGTCAACGGCCCGGACACGTCGAAACCGGTGCCGTAGCGATCCCAATTGCCGGCCTCGCCAGTAACGCTGGCCTGGGCTTCGGCGGTCGGGCGTTTGCGGATCAGGTTGATGGTCGCGCTCGGGTTGCCCATGCCACTGATCAGGCCGGTTGCGCCGCGTACCACTTCGATGCGGTCGTACATCGCCATGCTTTGCGCGTAGTTATCCAGGCGGGTATTGGTGGGAACGCCATCGATCTCATAGTTCTGGATCGCGAAGCCGCGCGACCAGTAGGCGTCGGTCTCGGACCCCAGGCCATCGCGCACGACCGTTATGCCGGGCGTGGCTTCCATGGCATCGGTGAGGTTGGTCAGGCGTTGGTCGTCCAGACGCTGGCGGGTCATGACGGTCAGCGATTGCGGGGTTTCCCGCGGGGTGAGGTTCAGGCGCGTCGAGCTACTGGACGAATAGGTGGTGTAGAGCCCGGTGCCTTCGGTGATCGAACCCGGCGCCTTGCCGGAAATCGACACCGCGCCCAGCTGCAATGCATCGCCGACACTGGCGTGCAGCGAGTAGTTGCCATTGTCACTCTGACTGCTCTCAAGACCTGTGCCGGCGAGCAGGATCGCCAGGCCGTGGTCCGTTGCGTAACGCCCCTTGAGCCCCGACGTGGTTCGCCCTTCAGTCAATGACGTGGAATAGGACAGCAGGATGTGCGCGGTCTCGCCGAAGCGGGCCAATGCGGGTGCCAACGGCCCGGCGGGAATGTCGAAATCCTGCTGCGACTGCTCGGCGGCTGCCGCCCAGGTCGGCAGCATCAGCATTGGGGCGGTTGCGGCCATGCAGGCGATGCCTTGAACCACTGCGCCAGCCAGGTTTTGCTTGAGAGAAAAGTGCCAGCCCTGGCGCTTGCGAGAGGTGAAGTCCACGAGTTGTTCCCCATTGAATTGAGTGTCTGGGGTTTAAGTCTCGCGAGAATCGAAAACGGACCACCCAAGCGCAAAATAATTTGAGCGTCAGGCCATTCGGGGCTTCAGCGTGACCCAGTAACGGGTGAATTGCTGGACGTCGAGTTGCAGGGTGTCGGCGACGGCGAGGATGATTCGCTCGGTATTGCCCAGGGGGAACGTTCCGGAAACGCGAACATCGGCGATCGCCGGGTCGCAAGCCAGATGCCCGCGCCGGTAGCGGCTCAAGTCCTCGAGGAAATCTGCCAGACGCTGGCCCTGGGCAACCAGCATGCCTTGAGTCCAGGCCGGGGCGGTCAACGCGACGGTTTGCCGGAGCAGCAGGCCCTGATCGTTGAAGCTGACCTGCTCGCCAGCCTTCAGCGCAAGCGGTTGATGGCGTTGCAGCGAGGGGCTGATCTTCAGCGTGCCCTGATAGACGCTCACCTGAGTGAACCCCGCACGCTGCCTGACGCTGAAGCGCGCCAGCGCAGCCTCAAGGCGACCGTCGGCGGTATCGATCGACAGCAGGCGGCCATCGGCAATTTTGTCGCGGGTGATCAGTATCTCGCCACGCAGCAGTTTGACGCGGCGGGTTTCGCGCTCGAACACGACATTGATGGCGCTGTCGGTGTTGAGTTGAACCTGTGTGTTGTCGGCGAGCACGATACGCCGTTGTTCGCCGATCCTGCTGTGATAGTCGGCGGTCATGTCTTGCAGGAACGCGGTGTCTTTCAGGCTCCAGGCACCCGCACCGGCCGCCAGCAGCACACTGAGTTGCTTGATGGCCGCGCGCCGTGACAGCGTTGGCCGCAGCGTCGCCTGCGCCAGGGAGCGTTGGCCTGGAGTACGAATGTCACTCATGCGCTGGGCGAAAGTTTCCGCCCGTTGCCAGGCGCGTTCGTGCAAAGGATGCGCCTGACGCCAACTCATCCAGGCCGCCAGCGTCGCTTCGCTGACGTCGTGTTCCTGCAGTTCCAGATGCCAATGCATGGCCTGTTCGGCCATGTCGCCGGAGATCGTTTGCATATCGTTGCCGTTCACAGTGCGTCCAGGCTTTCATCGAGCAGGATGCACATCGCCCCGGCCTTGACGATGTAGCGCTTGACCGTGGTGATGGAAACGCTGAGTCGTTCGGCGATTTCCCCGTGGCTCAAACCGTCGACCTGTGACCAGAGAAACGCTTCGCGCACCGGGCGCTCCAGACCTTCCAGCGCGGCATCGAGGGCGATCAGGGTTTCCAGCAGAATTGCCTGGGTTTCCAGGCTCGGCGCCACCTGCTCAGGCATCGCTGCGAGCGCCTCAAGGTAGGCGCGTTCAAGTTTTTGCCGACGGTAGTGATTGGATAAAACGCTCTGCGCCACTTTCGCCAGGAAGGTTCGGGGGGCGTGCAGCTCCGGGACCTGTTCCTTGGCAAGCAAACGCATGAAGGTGTCCTGGGCCAGGTCCGCCGCGCTTTGCGAACAGTTCAGCCGGCGCCTTAGCCAGTTCTGCAGCCAGCCGTGCTGTTGGCGGTAAAGCACGGCCACATCGCAGGAGCTGGTTTGGGAGGATGGGAGCATGGTGTGAAGGCGCCGAATGAGTAAATATCACAAATGATAATACTTATCATATAGATCGGCTGGGCATGGCTGCAACAAGAGTGTGCGGGGAATGATCTGAGCTGCGTAGCCAGAGGACTTGGCATGGGCGCGGGCCAGGGCTCGCCCACAAAGCCGTCCGTAGGCTGCGAAAGCATCGCCATCGAAGGTTTCCAGTTCGGTCGACACTTTCATGTCGCGCAACTGCCGCACTTAGAGGTCGAGGCGGCGTTAGACGCAAACTCCGAAAGTTCGCTGTTTCATAGCATTTCTATGTTATGTATATGATACATCGGTTGATGAATGTAACGGTAACAGGACATGGACTATTCCCTGCTGGTTTCCCGGCTTGGCAAGCAGATACGTGATAAGCGTCTGAATCGGGGCCTTACACAAGCTCGGCTTGCCGAACTCGCCGGGCTGACTCGACAGAAAGTCATTGCGGTAGAGAAGGGCACTCTGTCGGTATCCATGGTTGCTTACGCGCGCGTCCTGGGCGCTCTGGATTGTGAATTCGCGGTCGTTCCTGCGGCGATGCCAACCCTTGAAGAGCTAGGGGATCTGTTCGAATGAAAATGACTTCTCTTGCTGTCAGTACACCTGAGGGACTCAGCGGCCGAGTCCTCACCAGCGCTGACGATTTCATTTTTCGCTATCACGAAGAAGCATTGCCAGAAATGGCAATCAGCTTGTCGATGCCTGTGCGGCCTGACGAGTTTCGACGACGGGATCTGCACCCCATTTTTCAGATGAACCTGCCGGAAGGCTATGTGCTGGAGCAGCTTCGTAATCGCTTGGCTAAAACCGTAAATGTCGATCCGATGCTGTTGCTGGCACTTTCCGGAAGCAGCTCGCCCATTGGCCGCGTTCGGGTGCGTTCCGAGGCAGTCGACGCTTTGTTGGGCGAGCAGCAGTTTCCGGGGGAAAAGCTTGAAGAGATTCTGACGTGGGACGGTACCGAAGATATCTTTGCCGGACTTCTCGATCGCTACATCCTGCGAGCCGGTATTTCAGGTGTTCAACCCAAGGTATTGGTGCCGGAGCAGCGGGAAGCGGAACTGTCCCGCGTGACTTCGAAAACATCGGACTTGATCATCAAAAGTGGCCGTGACGAGTTCCCCGGGCTTGCGATCAATGAATTCCTTTGCATGTCCATTGCCAAGGAGGGAGGTCTGCCTGTCCCGGAGTTTTATCTGTCTGACAATGCAAAGCTGTTTGTCATGCGTCGCTTCGATCGCGACGACCAACTCAACCCGATTGGTTTTGAGGACATGGCCGCTCTCATGGGGCTATCAGCGGATCAGAAATACAGCAAAAGCTACGCGGCAATCGCCAAGGCCATCCGCTTGTTCTGCCCCGCGCAACATCTGCGATCCTCCCTTGATCAACTGTTCGATAGCGTCGCCTTGAGCTGTATTGTCGGAAATGGCGATGCGCACTTGAAGAACTTCGGTTTGCTCTATTCGGAGCCCACGCAGCGCGATGCGCGCCTTGCACCGGCTTACGACATCGTCAATACCACCGCCTATATCCCGGAGGATGTGCTGGCGCTGGACCTGGCAGGTAACAAGTCTATGTTTGCCTCACGACAAGGCTTGCTGGAGTTTGCACAAAACTGCGAGATCGAAAAGCCAAGGGAGCGCATTCTGAAAATGCTTGCCGCGGTTGAAGTGGTGATTGCGCGTTATCCCCAGTATCGAGAGCAGGCACCTCATGTCGTCGGGGCCATTGAACAGGCAGCGGCGCCTTTTGCTCTGACGTTTGGTTGATTTCGGCGGGTGATCAGCCGGGCTTGGCGCATGTTTTTTGCCAAGAATGGATCCGATTAATGCCGTCAAGAAAATGACGACTTATGCAGGCAAATTGCCGTACGGCGGCAAAATAGACAACCTATTGACAGTGTCCGCGGGATCTCCCATTATCGGCCCGGTTTTGATGGCCTAGCGCCATAAAAACGTCGGTCGTGACTGGGTAGTTTCCCACGCTTCGCAACCGCAATACGATGAGAAAGCCCACACCGTTAGCGGACTTTGAGCACGAGTATCCGCTTGAATCTTCAGGAAGAAATTTCATGTTCGTTGAGCGAGTACTGGTCACCGGCGGGGCAGGATTTATCGGGTCGCATCTTGTGGAAGCATTGCTGGCCCAGGGTTACAAGGTTCGGGTGCTGGATAACCTGTCCACCGGTAAAGTCAGTAATTTGCCGATGGATAATGCCAACCTGAACCTGGTGATCGGCGATGTCGCCGACAGCGCCGCCGTGGCTCAGGCCATGCGCGATTGCAGTGCGGTCGTTCATTTGGCGGCAGTAGCCTCGGTGCAAGCCTCGGTGGATGATCCGGTCGGTACTCATCAAAGCAACTTCGTCGGCACCCTCAACGTCTGTGAAAACATGTTGAAGGCTGACATCAAGCGCGTCGTGTTTGCCTCTAGCGCTGCCATTTACGGCAACAACGGCGAAGGCTCGGCCATCGACGAAGACACCCCCAAGTCGCCGCTCACGCCGTATGCCAGCGACAAGTTGTCCAGTGAGCATTACCTGGATTTCTATCGCCGTGAGCACGGTCTGGAACCGGTGATCCTGCGCTTCTTCAACATCTTTGGCCCACGCCAGGATCCATCTTCGCCGTACTCCGGCGTGATCAGCATCTTTACCGAGCGGGCACTGAACGGGCAGCCGGTGTCGATTTTCGGCGACGGCGAGCAGACCCGCGACTTCGTCTATGTCCAGGACCTGGTGAGCATTCTGCTCCAGGCCGTGGAGGTGAACGCGCCGCGTCCGGGTGCGGTGAACATCGGGCTCAGCCGCTCCACCAGCCTCAACGATCTGATCGCTGAACTGGGGATGGCCACCGGCAATCCTCTGACGGTCAATCATCAGGCGCCACGGCAGGGCGACATTCGCCATTCGCGCGCCAACAATGCCCGCCTGCTCGAGCGCTTCAAACTCCCGGAACCGACATCCATCGGCAAAGGTCTAGCGCAACTCATCCGCAGTTTGTAACTCGGTCGGTTTTGCTGCCCGACGTTCAAGCATTACTGGTTCAGTCATCTCAAGAGTGAGTTATGGAAATCGTTTTTCGCAGGACGCGTGTCCGCTCGGTCGCCAAGCGACTGTTAGCCGCCCTGGCGCTGTGTGTGAGCGGGCCTGCTGTGCAAGCCGCCGCATTGACGCCTCCTTCCAGCGTGACTTTCTGGTATGCCGACGAGCCGCCAATCTCTGAGCTGGCCCAGTTCGACTGGGCGGTTGTAGAGCCTGGGCACATGACGGCGAGCGATGTCAAAACGTTGCGCAAGCTGGGCAGTGAACCATTTGCTTATGTGTCTGTGGGAGAGTTCGACGGCTCAAAGGCTGACATCACCAAGGCCGGCCTGGACAAGGCTGTCTCTCCGGTGCGAAACGATTCGTGGAACAGCCAGGTCATGGACCTCACGGCACCGGCCTGGCGCGAACATTTGCTCGGGCGTGCCAAGCAGCTGCAAGCCCAGGGTTATGGCGGGCTATTTCTCGATACCCTCGACAGTTTCACCTTACTGCCAGAAGCATCACGTGAAGCACAGCGTGCCGGCCTTGCCAGTTTTCTGCGGGAGCTGCACAAGCAGCAACCAAAACTGAAGCTGTTTTTCAATCGTGGTTTTGAAGTGCTGCCGGAGCTCGACGGCGTGGCGGCAGCGGTAGCTTTCGAGTCGCTGTATGCCGGTTGGGATGCAGCCGCCAAGCGATATCGACCAGTACCGGAGGCGGACCGCCAATGGCTGCTGGACCAGCTGCAACCGTTGCGTGCCAAGGGCATTCCACTGGTGGCGATCGACTATTTGCCACCGGAACGACGTGAGGAGGCCCGCAAGCTGGCCAAGCGTTTGCGCGATGAAGGTTTTATTCCTTTTATCAGCACCCCAGAGCTGAATTCGATGGGTATCAGCAACATCGAAGTGCAGCCGCGACGTGTAGCGTTGGTCTACGACCCGCGCGAAGGTGACCTGGCTGATAATGCCGGTCATACCTATCTCGGGGGGCTGCTCGAATACCTGGGGTATCGCGTCGACTACCTGCCTGCCAACAGCTCAATGCCGGATTATCGCTTCAGTGGCTTGTATGCCGGGGTGATTACGTGGATGACCAGCGGTTCGCCGCAAGATGCTGCGGCGTTCAACCGCTTCATTAGCGCGCGTCTGGACGAGCACGTGCCGGTGGTTTTTTTCTCAGGTCTGCCGATTGAAGACCGGGTTCTGCTCAAACGCATGGGCCTGACCCGCGAAGCCCCGCCGGGTACCCAAACCCTGACCGTTACTCATCAAGACAAGGCGCTGGTCGGCGCTTTTGAAGCACCGGTGGAGCCCCGATCCCGTGATCTGACGGCGGTTTCGGTATTGCCCAAGGGGCCGACACCGGCACTCTCGCTGAGCAATGCAGCAGGCGAAACGTTTGATCCGGTCGTCATTGGCGATTGGGGCGGTCTGGCGCTGGCGCCTTACCTTCTTGAGGTGAACAACGAGCGCAGTCGCTGGATTCTCGATCCCTTCGCCTTCCTCAAGGCAAGCCTGCGTCTGCCTGAGCAACCACGCCCGGACACCACCACAGAAAACGGCCGTCGAATCGCTACCGTACACATCGATGGCGATGGTTTTCCATCCCGCGCCGAAGTGCGTGGCACTCCGTACGCCGGTCGTCATACGCTGGACGACTACATCAAGCCCAACCCGTTCCTGACGTCGGTGTCGATCGTCGAGGGTGAGATTTCGCCGCGCGGCATGTTCCCGCACCTGGCACGTGAACTGGAGCCCATCGCCCGCGAGATCTTCGCCAACCCGAAAGTCGAAGTGGCCACTCACACCTTCAGCCATCCGTTTTTCATGCAACCGGACAAGGCCAGGAAGCGTGAGAATTTCAAACCGGAATATGGCTTGAACATGGCGATACCGGGCTACGACAAAATTGATTTCTATCGCGAGGTTGTCGGTTCTCGCGACTACATCAACCAGCAGCTCACCACCCCGGAAAAACCGGTGAAAATGGTGTTCTGGCCAGGTGACGCCCTGCCTTCGGCGTCGACGCTGAAGATTGCCTACGATGCCGGTCTGAAAAACGTCAACGGCGCGGAAACGATGATGACCAAGGCCGATCCGTCGCTGACCGGGTTGAACCCTTTACTGCGTCCCACCGAGGGCGGCTTGCAGTACTACGCGCCAATCATCAACGAGAACCTCTACACCAACCTGTGGCACGGCCCCTACTACGGCTTCCGCGAATTGATCGAGACCTTTGAATTGACTGACAGCCCAAAGCGTCTGCGGGGCCTGCACCTTTACTACCACTTCTATTCAAGCACCAAGCAAGCCTCGATCAAGGCCATGCACGAGATCTACGGCTACATGCGTGAGCAGAATCCGATGTCGCTGTGGATGAGCGACTACATCGATCGATTGCATGGCTTGTACCAGGCCAGCCTGGCGCGGACCGCCGATGGCAGTTGGCAGATTCGCGGCATGGATGCGTTGCGCACCGTGCGCCTGGACCCGCAAATGGGCTGGCCGGATTTGCTGCGATCGCAAGGCATTGCCGGTGTTCGAGATATACCGCAAGGCCGCTATGTGGCCCTGAGCAGCGACCGGGCATTGCTGGTCCTGCGTCCTGATCGGGACGGCCGCCCGGCGCTGGAGGAAGCCAATTTGCCTCTGCTGAGTTGGCAGTACCTGGATGATCAACGAGTGAGCTTTTCGTTTGCCGGGCAGTTTGATCTGACCTTCTCGGTACGGTCGGCGAGTGCCTGCCGGGTCGAAGTGGATGGGCAGCGTTTTGCAGGCAAGTCGTCTGCGGGCCTTTGGACTTTTCAATTACCAATGAAGCAGGTGAGTAATGGTCAGCTCCTCTGCAACTAAAAAAAGCCGCCTGCTCAACCCATGGGCATTGGCGGTGGTGACGGTTGCCGTGGGAGGTCTGCTGTGGGCGACCTTCCAGCGTGAAGAAGTATTCCAGCCCGATGGCCGTGAACCGGATGCGGTCTCGGCCAACTATGCCGAGTTGCTGCTGGCGGCCCACCCGGATGACGATCACCTGCGTATGCAACTGATCGATCTGCTGATTCGTCTGGGTGAGTACGACAAGGCGCGGCGGCACCTGGAGGCCTGGCCTCATCCGAAGGCGGAGGTTCAGGCATTTTATCGTTTGCAGCTTGACGCATTGGTTGCCGAGAGCAGCAACGATCTGATTGCGCAGCAAGCCTTGGTTGAGCGGATGAAAACCTTCGATCATCGCAAGTTGCCGACGCCGCAGCTGCAAACCCTGGCCAAGCTGGCGCTGGAGTTGCAGGCCCCGGCGTACGCCGCTGGCGTCTACGAAGAAATTGCCAACCGTGAACCGAAGTTGCGTACCGAATCGTTGAGATCTGCCGCCCAGTGGTATATGGCCGGTGAACAGCCTGGGCATGCGGCTGATATCTATCAGCAGCTCAAAAGAGAAGCCCAGGTCAGCGCCGAGCGTCGCGAATTTGCAAAGCTGGCTTTTGACAGCCTGCTGTCCGCCGGTCGTGGTGACCAGGCCGCACAGGTGCTTGCCGATGAGCTACCGCAGCTGACCAATCCGCAAACCGACATTGCCTGGCTGGAACAGGGCGTTGATGTCGCGGTAGCGAACAAGCGTTTTGATCTGGCACAGCAAGTGCTCAAGCAGTGGCAGATTTTGCAACCGGATAACCCGCAAATCCCGTTGAAGGCTTTCCATGTGCGACTGGCCATCGGCGACCTGGCGGGTGCCTGGGAAACCGGTCAGCAATTGGTGATCGACCACCCCCAGGATCAGGCGTTGCTTGAGCAAATGGCTCTGCTGGGTCAATGGCGTGGAGAGAACGAGGCCGCGTTGACCTACTGGATCAGTCTGCTGAGGTTGCGCGAAGACCCGAAGCTGCGCGAGCACGCGTGGCGTCTGGGGAGTCAGCAGTTTGATTTCGATCGCTCGATCCCATTGCTCGAAGAGATCATGGATCAGCGCGCGCTGACTGACATCGAACTCGATGCACTGAACTACGGTCATGAATCGCGAGGCACACCGAACGAGGCCGAAGCCTGGTTCCACAAGTACTTGCGCAAGTACCCGTCGCATCGCCTGGCGTGGACGCGCTTGCTGCAGAACCTGGAAAACACCGGGCAGTTCGAGAGCAAGACCAAGGTTTATGAGAGCTATGCCAAACGCTTCAAGCTCAATACCACCGAGCAGGTCGACTGGGCCAACACCTACCTGAAATTGTTCGATAACAAATCCGCATGGAAGGTGGTTCAGGACGATGACCAGACCATCGACGACGAGCATTACTGGCACGCCCGTGCGTCCCTGGCCTGGGAACTGGAGCGCGATGAGGATTTACGGGTTTCGCTGGAAAAACTGCTTGCGATCAATGGCAAGTTGACCAGTGGCGACGAGAGCCAGTTGATCACCATGTATCGCACTCGCGATCCTCAACGCGCCTTGACGTTGACGATTGGCAGCTGGGAGCGCACCCGGGATCCGCAACGCCTGGTCGAAGCGTTGCAGCAAGCTCAGGAGTTGGACGACTGGTCGCGAGTGGTATCGCTGCTTGAAGATGCCGAGCAATATCCGGATGCCTTTGATCAAGCTCAGGTGCTGGCGATGCGGGGTGCACTGGCGGCCAAGCAGGGGAATGCCGATGAGGCCGAACGCCTGTATCAACTGGGCTTGTCGCGTTACCCCACTGACAACTTGTTCCGCGAGCGACTGGTGTGGTTCTACGTTGACCAGGCGGACACCGCGAAACTCAAGCCTCTGATGACCCAGTGGCGCGATTATGCACGCCAGGACCGACTGCTGTGGCTGCCGTTCGCCAGTGCCAGCCAGTTGCTGGGCCGCGACGCAGAAGCACTCGCCTGGTATCGCATGTACCTCAAAAGCAGTCCGCAGGACTGGCTGGTGCGGGCGGCCTATGCCGATGCATTGGAAAGCGCCGGTTATGAGGATGCAGCCCAGCGATTGCGCCTGAAGCTGCTGCGCAGTCCGGAAGGTGAGGACATAAAACCCTCGTCTCAGCGTTACGCTGTCTGGCTGCGCCTGATGACCACCAGTTATTCGCCGAAAAAGGCGCAGCACGAGTTGTTGAGGTGGAAGGACGGTTCGCCGGCGATGTTGCAAATGTGGTTCGAACGCCTGCTGGCGCGCCTCGATTCCACCAATTCGGAATCCCAAAAGGATGATTGGCTGGCGTGGGCACGTAGCCATGGCTTGAAGGTCGAACGCTACGAGCAGATTCAGGAAGCCCTGCGTAGCCGTAACAAGTCGCAAGTCGAAACCCTGCTGGCCCGTAGCGACTTGAACCCTGCGCAACGGGCTCAGGCGCTCAATCGCCTGGGGCGTCTGAACGAAGCCCTCGACACCAGCCTGACAGCGCTCGGTGACGAGCAGCCGGAAGCGGTGCGCGAACAGCTGCGTCGCCAGGCCGTGGAAATCCACGAGCGCACGCCGCAAGGCGCGCAGTTGTCGTGGCAAGAGCAGGATTTCGGCGGAATTGAGTTCAACGCGCCGCGTCTGCAAATCGCGCACAACCTGGGCGATAAGTGGTACGCCGATCTTGAGCTTGAACAGGGCGACTACAGCGGTGACGAAATCGAATCATCGAAAATCGGCGAAGAGCGTAATGCCGCCCTGACCCTGCAACGTGCAGTGGATAACGGCAGCTACAAACTGTTCGCAGATACCAGCCAGCGCGATGATGACGACCGCAACGGCCTGGGCCTGTCCCGGACCTGGCAGATGGGCGTGAGCGATGAACTGGAAACCGGTGTTGATTGGCATCGCAAAAACGAAGACAGCGGTTTGATGCGTGCCTTCGGCCAACAGGACCGTGTGTACCTGGGTGGTCGCCACAGCCTCACGGCCCGCGATCAGTTTAGTTGGGAAGTCGCACAGCGGTCGTTTTCCACCCGTGCGGGTGACGATCTGGGCGATGGTCATGCGCTGAAAATGGAGTACAACCACACGCTGGAATTTGCCGGTCCCAACTGGACGGTGCGCAGCGGTGTCGATTACCAGAAGAACCGGGTCAAGGACAAAAATCTGGATTATCTGTCCAGTAATTTTGGCGGGCCGGTCATCAGGGCGGCGCCTGAGCAGACGTTCGACCCGGATACCGGTGAGCCCGATCCGATCAATCCACTGGATATCGAGACCGTCACCGCCAGCGACTTGCTGCAAAGCCGCTACGGCCAACTGTATTTCGGCAGTTCCTGGCGCCGTGGTTTGCCCGGCGCACTGGTACGCACCAAGCCGCAATACACCTGGCTGGTGGACCTGACGGCAGGCTGGCAATGGACCGATCAAACCTTCAACTACGGCATCAACACTGGCATCGGCGTCGAAGTGCTGGGTGACGACGAACTGGCCCTGACCTTCGGCTACCAATCCGCGCCACAAGGCGGGGACGGCAAGGCCGGCGGAACACTGGGTGTGAGCTACGGCGTGCGTTTCGGACGCTGATCATGGAATTTTCTACGGGAGAAAAACGTATGCAAGCAATTCGTAATCTGAGCCTGGCGCTGGCGGTCCTGTTCGTCGCCGGTTGTGCCAGCTTCACCGACGAAAGCAGCCCGAGCCTGCCGCGCACTGCGCAGTGGGGCATCGTGCCGATGGTCAACTATTCGCAGACGCCGCAGGCCGGTGAACGCAGCGAGCAGATCCTGCTCAGCGTGCTCAGCAGCCACGGTTTGCAACCACGGGTTTACCCGGCCAGCACTCAAGGCGAACAAGCGTTGATGGACGACAACGAGCGTCTGGCCGGTGCCCTTGATTGGGCGCGTGAGCAGAAACTCGATTACGTCGTGGCCGGTAGCGTCGAAGAGTGGCAGTACAAGAATGGTCTGGACGGTGAGCCGGCGGTGGGCATCAGCCTGCGCGTGCTCGACGCCAGCAGTGGCCAGGTACTCTGGAGCAAGAGTGGCGCACGTGCCGGTTGGTCCCGTGAAAGCCTCGCGGGCACCGCGCAAAAGGTGCTCGACAAACTTGTTGGCGCCCTTCGGTTCGAGTGATCGCAATGAATTCTCCACACATGGATTACAGCCTGGCGCCTCGCGCCAGTGGCCCGGTGTCTTGGCTGGAAACGTTCCTCGTGACCGGCCTGGTCATTGGACTCGGCCTGTGGCTGACCCCGCAAGATCCGTTGCAAATGCACGGAGGGTTCCCCTGGCCGATTCTGGCGCCGCTGCTGTTGGGTGTGCGTTACGGTTTTGTCCGCGGCCTGCTCAGCGCCGCGTTGTTGGTAATGGCGGTATTCGCCCTGCGCTACAGCGGCCATGCCGGCTACGCGCAGCTTGAGCCGTCGTGGATTGTCGGCGTGCTGGTGTGCGGCATGCTGGTGGGCGAGGTTCGCGATCTGTGGGAGCGACGCCTGGAGCGTCTGCAGATGGCTAACGATTATCGCCAGTATCGTCTCGATGAATTCACCCGGGCGCATCAGATCCTGCGGGTCTCCCACGACCGACTGGAACAGCGCGTGGCGGGCAGTGACCAAAGCTTGCGCAGTTCCTTGCTGGGCTTGCGCGAAAGACTGCGGGTGATGCCGGAAGAGGGCGATGCCCTGGCGGCACTGGCTGATCCGATCGTCGCGGTGTTTGGTCAGTACGGCGCACTGCGGGTGGCCGGTCTGTATCGGGTCGACGAGCGCGGTGAGCGGGTATTGCCTACACCTCTGTCGACCATCGGCGTCATGGGATCTCTGGATACCGAAGACGGCCTGGTCAAGCTGTGCCTGGAGCGTGGCGAACTGGTGAGTGTGCGTCAGGAGTTGCTCGAAGCGGGCAGCTCGGCGCAGTTCTCGTCGTTGCAGGCGTGCATTCCGTTGATCGATGCCGAGGGGCGTTTGCTGGCGGTGCTGGCGGTGCGGCAAATGCCGTTCTTTGCGTTCCAGGATCGTACCCTGAGCCTGCTGGCGCTGTTGGCCGGGCACATCGCCGACCTGTTGCTGCGTGATGTGCAGGTGCTGCAACTGGTCGATGCCGATGCGCAGCATTTCACCCTGCAACTCAAGCGCTCGCTGGTCGACGTCGAGCAGCACAAATTGTCGGCCGGTCTGTTCGCTTTTGAAATGACCCGCGCCAACGAAGAGCTGACACGCTTGCTGGAACGCAGTCAGCGTGGTCTGGACTTGCACTTGCCGCTGCGCAACAACCGCGATCATCAGCTGCTGCTGGTGCTCCTGCCGTTGACCAGCCCGCAAGGCACCGAAGGCTACCTGGCGCGGATCAACCTGCTGATCCACGAACACTTCGGCATTGAAAGTGACATGGATAGCCTCGGCGTGCGGGTCATGCCGTTCAACCTGGAGCCTGGTGAACCCAACGGGCTGCGTAATTACCTGTTCAACGAGTGTGGTCTGAATGATCAGCAAGTGGCTGTTTAGCGGAGCCTTGTTGTTAGAGGCGGGCAGTTGGGCCAGTTTGTGGACCGACTTGCCCGAGGCGCATCAATTGCTGGTGTTCACCCTCAGCCATGGCCTGGCCTGCATGATGTTGTGCGGCGCGGTCTGGCTGCTGTTGCCGGCGCGTTACCGCTCGCCGCTGCCGTGGAGCCCGCTGTTCATTTTCAGCCTGGCATTCTTTGTGCCGGTGCTGGGTGCGGTCGGCGTGGTCGCGGCGATCTTCCCGGCGCTGTACCTGCCGCGCAAACGCGACAAGCAGGCCTGGCAAGCGGTGGGCATTCCGAGCCTGCCGTATCGGGCGCAGACAAATTTGCATTCGCCCATTTTCGCCGATGGCGGTTTGCAGGATGTGTTGCGCCATGCACCGGACCCGGATCAACGTCTGGCCGCCTTGCTGGCGACCAAGCGCATGCCCGGCAAAGATGCGGTGCCGATTCTCAAACTGGCACTGGGCGACCCGAGCGATGACGTACGGCTGTTGGCCTACTCGATGCTCGACAAACAGGAAAGCGACATCAACCTGCGCATCCAGATCGCTCTGGGCCAACTGCACGGTGCCACCGCCAAAGCCGCGGGTGTGCTGCACGGCACGCTGGCGCGCTGGTATTGGGAACTCGCCTATTTGGGCCTGGCGCAAGGCAGCGTGCTTGAGCACGTGCTCGATCAGGCCAACGAACATGCCGAACAAGGCCTGCTAGCGGGCGAGGGCGGTGAGCTGTTTCTGCTGGCCGGGCGCATTGCCCTGGAGCGCGGTGACATCGAGCGCGCCGAAGTGCTGCTGACCCAGGCTCAGGAAAACGGCATGGGCGCGGCGCAGATTCTGCCGTTCCACGCCGAGCTCGCGTTCGAGGCCGGTCGTTACCACGAAATCCCAGGGTTGCTCGCCAGCCTTCCGGAGAAAACCCGTCAGCGCCCACCCTTCGCTGACCTGGTGAGGAGCTGGACATGAGTCACAAGGAAGAGGCGCCGCTGGCCGACATCTGCCTGCTGCTCGAAGGCACCTGGCCTTATGTGCGCGGTGGCGTGTCGAGCTGGATTCACCAGATGATCCTCGGTTTGCCCGAGGTGACGTTCTCGGTGATGTTCATCGGCGGACAGCGCTCGGCGTATGGCGAGCGACGCTATCAAGTACCGTCCAATGTGTTGCACATCGAGGAAGTCTTCCTCGAAGACGCGACCCATCCGACCGACACCCGGGGCACGCCGCGCGAGGCCGACCTGCAGCAGTTGCAGGATTTGTATCGCTTCCTGCATCACCCGGATGCACCGGAACCAGCGCTGGGCGAAAGCCTGCTCGACAGCATCGCCCAAGGCCGTTTGACCCTCGACGACGTGCTGCGCAGCCGCGCCAGTTGGGAGGCGTTGAGCGAAGGTTATCGCCTGCATTGTGCCGACCCGTCGTTCATCAACTATTTCTGGACCCTGCGCTCGATGCAGTCGCCGTTGCTGATGCTCGCCGAGGCGTCGCGACGCATGCCGCGGGCGCGGGTGCTGCACTCGATTTCCACCGGTTACGCCGGGTTGCTGGGCTGCATCCTCAAGCAACGCTGGAACTGCACTTACCTGCTCAGCGAGCACGGGATCTACACCAAGGAACGCAAGATCGACCTGGCCCAGGCCAGCTGGATCGCCGAGAGTTCAGGGCAGGCGCTCAACCGCAGCCTCGACGCTGGTTCGGGTTACATCCGTACCTTGTGGGTGCGCTTCTTCGAGCGCATCGGTCAGCTGACGTACAACAGCGCCGACAGCATCATCTCGCTGTATGACGGCAACCGTCAGCGGCAAATCAAGGACGGCGCTGACCCGGTCCGCACCCGGGTCATTCCCAACGGCATCGATTTGCCGCAGTGGACCGCCGCGCTCGAATCCCGTGCGCCAGGCATTGCGCCGGTGGTGGGGCTGATCGGGCGTGTGGTGCCGATCAAGGACGTGAAGACCTTTCTGCGGGCCATGCGCGGCGTGATCAGCGCCATGCCCGAGGCCGAAGGCTGGATCGTCGGACCGGAAGAGGAAGACCCGGAATACGTCAGCGAATGCCGCAGCCTGATGGCCAGTCTGGGGCTGGAGGGCAAGGTGCATTTCCTCGGCTTCCAGCGCATTCAGGAGATTCTGCCGCAACTGGGCCTGATGGTGCTGACCTCGATCAGCGAGGCGCAACCGCTGGTGATTCTCGAAGCCTGGGCCGCCGGCACGCCGGTGGTCAGCAGTGACGTGGGTTCGTGTCGCGAGCTGATCGAAGGCGGTAGCGCCGAAGATCGTGACCTCGGTTTGGCCGGCAAAGTGGTCGCGATTGCCGACCCGCAAGCCACCAGCGTGGCGATCCTTGAACTGTTGCGCAGCCCGCAACGCTGGCAGGCCGCTCAGGCCAGCGGCTTGCTACGGGTCAATCGTTATTACACCGAAGCCTTGATGCTGCAGCGTTATCGCGACTTGTATCAAGCCGCCATGGAGAACAGTTAAATGGCCGGGATTGGCTTCGAACTCCGCAAGATCCTGTCGCGCGATTCCTACACCGCGACCTTGCATGCCTACGTTTATGCCGGGCTGATCAGCTCCGGTCCCTGGGTGCTGTCGATCATCAGCGTGATGCTGGTGGGGATCATCAGCCTGAGCCGTGTCGTGCCCAATACGCTGGTGGGGCAGTTCCTGGTGACGGTGACGTACCTGATGGCCAGTTCGCTGATCCTCACGGGCGGCTTGCAACTGTTTTTCACCCGGTTCGTTTCCGACCGTCTGTTCGAGCACAAGTACGATCAGATCCTGCCCAATCTGGTGGGTGTGCTGTTGCTGGTCACCATTGGTGCCGGGTTGCTGGGTATCGTTGTGCTGAGCGTGTTGTTCGATCAGCCGCTGATGTACCGGTTGCTGGTGCTGGCGAACTTCGTGGTGCTGTGCAACCTGTGGATGGTGATCATCTTCCTCTCGGGGATGAAAGCCTATAACCGCATCCTGCTGGTGATGCTGGTGGGCTACACGCTGATGGTCATAAGCGCATACCTGCTGAGCTTCCTGGGGATAGCGGGCCTGCTGTTGGCGTTGTTGATCGGGCACAGCACGCTGCTGTTCCTGTTTCTCTACGACATCCTGCGCGAATACCGTGCCGAGAAATTGGTGGCCTTCGATTTCCTTGAGCGCCGCCAAGTGTTTGTCAGCCTGCTGGTGACCGGGTTTTTCTATAACTTTGGCATCTGGATCGACAAGTTCATCTTCTGGTTCAACCCCGGCACTTCGAACGTCGTCGTCGGCCCGTTGCGCGCCTCGATCCTGTATGACTTGCCGATCTTCCTCGCGTACCTGGCGATCATTCCCGGGATGGCGGTGTTCCTGGTGCGCATCGAAACCGATTTCGCCGAGTGGTATGACCGACTGTTCCGGGCCGTTCGCGAGGGTGAAACCCTGCAGCACATCGGCTCGCTGAAAACCGAAATGACCCTGTCGATCCGCCAGGGCCTGCTGGAAATCTGCAAGGTGCAAGGGCTGACCGTGGTGCTGTTGTTCCTGTTCGCGCCACGCTTGCTGGACTGGCTGGGGATCTCCAGTTACTACCTGCCGCTGTTCTACATCGACCTGATCGGGGTGAGCATCCAGGTGGTGTTCATGGCGTTGCTCAACGTCTTCTTCTACCTCGACAAGCGCGCCGTAGTGCTGGAACTGTGCGTGATCTTCGCGGTGTTGAACGCAGGGTTGACCCTGCTCAGCATGCACCTTGGCCCGAGCTTCTTCGGCTACGGCTTTACCCTTTCGTTGCTGGTCTGTGTGTTGCTTGGGCTGCACCGGTTGTCCACGGCGCTGGAAGACCTTGAGTACGACACCTTCATGTTGTCGCGCTGATACTTCATTGCGGTAGAAAAAGGCACTGGCGATAAACCGTCAGTGCCTTTTTTATTGGGCAAGCAGTTTGCCGGTGATGCCAAGGCGTATTCTCTGATGAATGCCAATCCTGTCGGAGCCAGTACCCATGAGCGATCTATTGCAAAAAATCCTCGACGCCCATGGCGGCCTGGAGCGCTGGAACCGTTTCACCACGCTCAACGCCACCATCGTTTCGGGCGGCGAGTTGTGGGGGATCAAAGGTGTGGTGCAAGACACGATGCCCCGCGAGATGACCGTCAGCCTGCACCAGCAACAGGCTTCGGTTACGCCTTTCGGCAATCCTGATTGGCGCACGGCATTCCGGGCTGATTACATCGCTATCGAAACCACGCAAGGCGAAATCGTGCGCGAACGGCTGAACCCTCGCGAGGCATTCGCCGGGCATGGCATGGAAACGCCTTGGGACCCGTTGCATCGCGCGTATTTCAGCGGTTATGCGATGTGGACGTACCTGACGACGCCGTTTTTCATGGCGCTGCCCGGCTTCAATGTGAGCGAGATCGAGCCTTGGCACGAAGGCCAGGAGATTTGGCACGGGCTGCGGGTCGAGTTTCCAGAACACATCGCCAGTCACAGTCGCTTCCAGGATTTCTACTTCAGCGACGACTTTCTGCTGCGCCGCCATGACTACCACGTCGATATCGCCGGCGGGTTTGCCGCTGCTCAATACGTGAGTGATTACGTCGAGGCTCAAGGCCTGCGTTTCCCGACGCGGCGCAGAGCTTATCTGCGCGACGAAAATCTGCAGCCACTGCGGGAGCGGTTGATGGTGTCGATTGACTTGAGCGACTTTCGTCTGAGCTAGGGAAGCCTTTTACTCCGCGTCGTGACGGTCTTTGGTTGTCCGGATGAGGTTGTTGCGCAGCTTCACAATCGCCTGCTGCATTAGTACGAAATCCTCAGGATCAAGACCGGTTTGCGGGAAGCCTTCTTCGGTCAGTTCTCCGCGCAGTTTTCGACCTTCTTTTGTGAGACTGATCCGCACCTGGCGTTCGTCTTCCGGGTCGCGCTGGCGTAGCAGGTAACCCATCGCTTCGAGTTTTTTCAGGATCGGCGTGAGGGTGTTGGATTCGAGGAACAGCTTTTCACCGAGGCTGCCAACGGTCTGGTCGTCTTGTTCCCACAGCGCCACAAGGGTGATGTATTGCGTATAGGTCAGGCCGAGCCGTTCGAGCATTGGCTTGTACGCCTTGCCGAAGGCGAGGTTGGAGGAATAGACCGCAAAGCACAGGAAGTCGGAGAGCTTCAGGTCGAGGGCGGATGTCTTTTCGGTGGGTTTCATGCGCGTTCTCTCTGGGCAAAGACGGATGGGTTGCAAGCTCGGACTATACATCGCATGCGATGGTGTCGGAAGTGCTCAGACCTTTGCCATTCAATGTCCACGTGTAACCGGCCGGTAAAGCCGACGGCCGGTCCACCGGGAAACACCCTGGTGGACCGGCCGTGGACTGCGTTACGCGGTCTGGACGTTGATGGCGACATCAATGTTGCCGCGTGTTGCCTTGGAGTACGGGCAGATGGCATCGGCGTTGTGCGCCAGTTCGGTCGCGATTTCGTGTGACAGGCCCGGCACGCGCAGGGTCAGTCGGGCCTGGAGGAAGTAGGCCGCGCCGGTCTGGCCCAGATCGACTTCGATGTCGACAGCGGTATCGGCCGGCAGCGTCACCTTCAGTTGTTGTGCAGCCAGACCCACCGCCGCGATGTAGCAGGCCGACCACGCTCCGGCGAACAGTTGCTCGGCTTTCGGGTGCGGCTGCACGCCGGTGAACACGTGTGCCGGTGTGGCGCTGCCCGGGGACGACAGTTCGATGTCGAGGTTGCCGTTATGACCGCGCGAGGTAGTGCCGGCGCTGCTCAGGGTGGTGTGGGTTTTGCCGCTGGCCAGTACTTTTTCGATTTTGCTCATGATGATTCCCTCAGGTTTTTCAATTATGTGCTACGTGTACGCTAACATCGCATGCGATGTATTAAGCCGTAATAACGTTCAGGGCTACGTCGATATTGCCGCGTGTCGCTTTCGAGTACGGGCAGATGGAATCGGCGATGTGTGCCAGTTCGGTCGCGACATCGTGTGCCAGCCCCGGTACGCGCAGGGTCAGTCGGGCCTGAAGGAAGTAGGCCGGACCAGTCTGGCCCAGGTCCACTTCGATGTCGACGGACAGGTCTGCGGGCAGTGCGATGTTGCGCTCGGCGGCAACCAGGCCAACCGCTGCGGTGTAGCAGGCCGACCATGCGCCGGCGAACAATTGCTCGGCTTTCGGGTGCGGCTGGGTAGCGGCGAATACATGGGACGGTTGGGCGGAACCGGGGGACGACAACTCGATGTCGAGGGTGCCGTTGTGACCGCGTGAGGTTTTGCCGGCGCTGCTGAAGGTGGTGTGGGTTTTGCCAGTGGCCAGTACTTTTTCGATCTTGCTCATGGGGTGATTCCTTAAGAGTTGTAGTGTATACGATTACATCGTATGCGATATGATTGGTGTGGAAAACGGTTTATCAATCGTCTGCTGCAGTGACCCAGTTGTTGCCGTTGTGACCTTGGGCAGCGCGAGCGGTGGTATTGAAGAGGGTGTAGGTGCTTGCGGTGTTCATGGTTGAATCTCCAAACGGCAACGGGTTTATGTTGTTGGTTGCTTTCGATTAGATCGCATGCGATGGATTAATATTCTGCCAAACCCCCAACGATGTCAAAGATTATTTTTCGCCTCGACGACGAACGGTAGAAGCGGGTGGATTGGCCCACCCGCCATCCTGATACTTAGCCAACAGGAATCAGGTATCGATGCTAAGAGCTGGCGCGCTTAGCGCAGGGTCTTGAACCCGGCCCGGACTTCCTGCGAGAAAAGCGCTGGCTGCTCCCATGCAGCAAAGTGCCCGCCTTTGGGAAGCCTGTTGTAATGCACAAGCTTGGGATATGCCTGCTGCGACCAACTTCTCGGCGCCGTATACAGTTCATCGGGAAACACGCTGACCGCCACCGGGATGTTGACGCCCTTGACGGCGAAGAAGGTCGACTTGTTTTCCCAATAGAGCCGAGCCGAGGAAAGGGCAGTCTTGGTCAACCAGAACAGCGTGATGTTGTCGAGGACGTCATCGGGTGTGAGGCCTTCCGGATGACCGTCGATGGAGCGCGCGATCATCTCGTAGCTTTTAGGGTCGTGATCAAGCATGAACGCCGCCAAACCTACGGGTGAGTCGGTGATACCGGTGAGCGACTGAGGCCTGTCGCCCATCATGATTGCGTAGCCGATGTGCTTGTAGGTGTTGGCGAGTTGATCGGCCGCCAGTTTCTCTTCCCCGGAAAGACCACTCGGGACCGGGTCGCCACGGAACAATGCCGCATCCAGTTCAGGCGGAATCACGCCAGGCATGTTCGAGTGAATACCGATCAGGCCAGGTGGCGCCTTTGCAGCCATCAGGTCGACGACGATAGCGCCCCAGTCGCCACCTTGCGCCCCATACCGGGTGTAGCCGAGGCGCTTCATCAACTCGATGTAGGCATCGGCGATACGAACAGGATTCCAACCGGCCTCGGTCGGTTTCTCCGAGAAGCCGTAACCCGGCATCGATGGAATGACCAGGCTGAACGCATCGGCGGCGTTGCCTCCGTGCGACTCAGGATCGGTGAGCGGACCGATGACTTTCATCAGCTCGATCACCGATCCAGGCCAGCCGTGCGCCATGAGCAGCGGCAGTGCATTTTCGTGTTTGGAGCGGATATGGATGAAATGTATATCCAGGCCATCAATCCGGGTGATGAAGTTGGGAACTGCGTTTATTTTCGATTCAATTACACGCCAGTCGTACTTTGTCGCCCAGTGTCTGGCCAGTTTTTGAATCGTCGCAAGTTGTACGCCTTGCGATGAGTCGTTAACTATTTCCTTGTCCGGCCATCTTGTTGCTTGTATGCGTCTGCGCAACTCTGAAAGTTCTGACTCCGGGGCGCTGAAATGAAAGGGACGTATTTCGGTGGAAGCACTATTTGTTGTTTTTTGATTATTGGTCATAGCGTCAGTCTTGATTGAGAAGCCGAGTAGCCCTAGGGGAGCTGCCGCGCAGGTCACGGCAGCAGCGCCGCAAAATTTGCGTCTGCTAAGGGAAAGTTGTTTGTTGTTTTTGGGCATGCAGATTCCTCAGGCGCGAAGTCACACGTAGAGCCCCTTTAATGGAAACTGCTATTAGTTATAACTTTTCACGGGATTATCGAAGTTCAAATAGTACAAACGACAGTAACTATCTGACGGGCCTGATTTTATAGGCGAGGTCAGGTGCCGAATAGAACGGAAAAAGCGATCATCTTCGGCTTTTCCGCCCATCCCGTTTGCGCCACCACTCGTCGCCAAGACTTAACACGAGCTTTGACATCATCAGGACTTTGCTTGAGTATTTATCTATCGCGTACGATTCAATCGTATACATCTAATGAATTTTGAGAAAGCCCCATGAGTAAAACCGAAAAAGTCCCGGTCATCTGCGACCGTGCCTATAGCCGTCCCAGAGGCCGTGCTTCATGAAGCTGATCCAGCTGCGCGCCTTCTGCTCGGTGGTCGACATGGGCAGTTTCCGTTCGGCAGCGCGAGAGCTGGACGTTGCGCAAAGCACGTTGACAGAGTCGATTCAAAGTCTGGAAAAGGAACTGGGCGTCACCTTGCTCGTGCGCTCCAATCAAGGCATCAGCGTGACCCTGGCCGGCAAGGTTTTCCTGCCCCGGGCGCGCTCGATCATTCTGGATTGCGATCGCGCGGTTCAAGACGTCCGACAGTGGAATGGCCTGCCCGAAGGGCAGATCGCATTGGGTGTCACCGTGGAGCCGTTGGCGGCGTGCCTGATGCCGGTCTTCAGCAGTTTTACCCGCCGATTTCCAAAGGTGCAGCTGCATGTCGCCAGTGGCAAGACGAAGATGCTGATCGAGATGATTCGCGCTGGCCGGCTCGATTTCGTGATGTGCCCCTTGAGCTCCAACGTTTGCGATATCGACCTGCAGATCGAGCGGCTCTACAGCTCGAAGTCCAGCGTGATTGCGCGCAAGGGACATCCGCTTGCGGGTGCTCGCTCAGTGCACGACCTCGCTGATTGTCAGTGGATAAGTGTCCGCCCGGCCGGGGTCGTCGGCAGTGCGGAAAATCATCTGGTCGAGCTGTTCAGAGCCCAGGGTTTGCCGCCGCCAAAGATCGCGATCACCACCGAGTCGCTGCTGGAAATCCTGCACATCATTTCCGAGACGGACTACCTGACCATTGAGCCCGGGATGCTGCCCGGCATGAAGCTGTTTTCCTCGTCGCTGATCAGCATTTCGATTCGCGAGCCGCTGGAGTCGAATGAGGTGTGCCTGATCAGCCGTCGAGTGTCACCCTTCACCCAGGTCACACAAGAGCTGACCAGCATGCTGATCTCTTACTCGCGCTTGCGTCATCGCGCCAGAGGGTGAGCCCGGAGCGGCTCACAGATCCTTTCCAAACATTCAGCCAGTTCGATCTCGAACCACAGCACTGCATGGCAGCAGCCGATGTACCTCGTCGAGCTCTCTGGCGTGATGGGTTCCCCAATCAATGAGGGACTCCAGAATGGGCCGCAAGCTTTCGCCAAGCGGGGTGAGCAGGTATTCGATGCCTTGGCGATCCTCGGCGCTGGGTTGCCGGCTCACCATTCCATGTTCCTCAAGCGCTCGCAGCTGCTCGATCAACACCTTCTGGGAAATGCCGGCGATGCGCTTTTCCAGATCACAGGTGCGTTGCGGGCCGTCCAGCAGGACATGAAGGATGACCGCTTTCCAGCGTCCGGAAAGGACACCTAGCGCACGTTCGACTGGCAAGCCGGGGAGTCTATTGATCGTCTTCATTTGCAACCACTGACCAAACGGTGTGTAGAGGGGGCGACTTTCGAAAAGTACATTTTCCTTCCGATCCGATCCGATCCGACCTGAAGGAAAATCCATGATAGACCTGTTTGATTCCCAATTGGTTGGCGGCACCGTTGCGCTGACGAACCGCATCGTCATGGCGCCGATGACTCGCACACGGACCTCCGAGGGTGACATCCCGAACGAGTTGATGGCCACCTACTACGGGCAGCGGGCCAGCGCCGGCCTGATCGTGACCGAGGCAACTGACGTTGCACCATCCAGCAACGGCTACGCGCTGACCCCCGGCATCTACACGCAGGACCAGCGGCAGGGCTGGCGTCTGGTGACCGATGAGGTTCACCGCAAAGGCGGCACGATATTCTCGCAACTCTGGCACGTCGGCAGGATGGCCCATCCATCGCTCATGCCCAACGGCGAAGCGCCATGGGGCGTCACCGAGGAAAGGGCGGATTCGCAAGTGTTTGCCCACGGCCCGGATGGCACGTTGGGCTATATGCCCGCAGGCCAGCCAAGACGCCTGAGGACGGAAGAAGTGTTTGCCTTGGTCGGCACCGTTACCCAAGCCTGCGTCCAGGCGCGGGAGGCTGGATTTGACGGAGTCGAAATCCACGCAGCCAACGGTTACCTGTTCGAACAGTTAATGAACTCGGTGCTCAACACGCGCACAGATTGCTTCGGCGGCGGTAGCGTAGAAAACCGCACACGGTTCCTGATGGAAGTGGTTGAAGCGGCGGTGCGTGAGTTGGGGCCTGGGCGCGTGGGTGTCCGCCTGTCGCCGTTCGGCAAGTTCAACGGGATTCCGGCGGACCCTCTGACTGAAGAAACCTTGCTGTACGTTGCCGATAAACTGGGCCGCCTCGGCGTCGCCTACCTGCATCTGGTCTACGAACTGATGCCGGAAGCGAATATGGAGGTTGCCGAGTTCAAATCGCGTCACCTCGATCACGCGCTGCTGGCCAAGGTTCGAGCGGCGTTCCCCGGAAAAATCATCTGGTGCGGCGGATTCACTGACCGCCAGAGCGCGCAGGATGCGCTCGACACCGGGTTGGTGGACCTGATCGCCTTCGGCAGACCCTACATCGCAAACCCGGACCTGGTGGAGCGTCTCAAGCATGACTGGCCGTTGGCGGAAGCGGACCGATCAGCGTATTACACACGGCGTGGGGAAAGGGGGTACACGGATTTTGCTGCGTATTCTGAGCGGTAGTGTTGCGGGCGGAATCGCGGCTCATGGACGCCAGGGTTTTGCTGAATTTCAGGCACAAAAAAAGACGTCCGTGGACGTCTTTAGATGATAATTTGGTGGAGCCGGGGGGATTTGAACCCCCGTCCGCCAGTACTCCGCTGTCGGTACTACATGCGTAGCCGTGTCTATTAAGTTAACCCTCAGCGACCCGACGGGCAGGGTGCTTTGGGCGAGTTGTGTAAGTTTTAGCCGCTTCGTCCACAACGTACTGCACGGCGATTCTGTTCTATATGACAATCACTTTGGGTTTACAGACATCCCCTGGTGATTGCTGGGCCCGAAGGCACCAGAAGCTCAGGGCTAAGGCTGCTTACGCAGCGAGAGCGAATTCCTGGCCGTAGTCTTTGTCATTGGCAACTATAAGTAGTTGCAACAGTGGATTTACGAGTTCTGTTACCAACTCGGCATGCACCTAAAGTTTCGCAACCGGCGTCGAATCCTAAACGGCCCCGAACTCATTGCTCGTGAATCAAATGAGCAACAAGCCTGCACAGTCTACGTCAATGTGGCGCGGAAGGCCAACCCGAAGGTTGGCCCTGCCAGGGATCAGTTCCGGGTTGGGTTACGAATTTGCATTTTGGTGATGATGCCTGAGGTGACTTCGACGCAATCCTTATCGTTCCCGGCTGCCTGAGAGGCTTTCGCTTTGGTCAGTGCGGCTTTTACGGTGTCCATTGTGCCTTCCGGAAGGGAGGGCGCACTGTCCACGAAATCGCTTATTTGTTGAATATTCCCCGCACACAGATCCTTATCCGCCGCAAACACCGGCGACGCCAACATTGCAGCAGCGATGAACAATCCAGCAATTGCAGAGTGCTTCATGAGTATCTCCTTGCGCATGAGGGCTCGGTGCTGCCAGTGAAGGGGGCCGCTGGCCGAGGTGGTTATAAGCCCTTTCACAGGGCCTAGCTAAATGACTATAGCCGCGCGCAGGAATTCGGTTTTTTTTTCGGGTGGATGATGGTGATGCACAGCAAAAAGGGGCAAAAAATGCCCCTTTTCTATCCGTCACCCTTAAGCCGGGCGCGCTTGCGTCACTCGGTCCACCAGATACACCAACCCGTGATAATCGATCCCGCCATGCTGGCTCAGGCCGATTTCGCAGGTGCGGCTGGTGGAAATGCCTTCGCTGCAATACTGCACCGCGTCCTTCAAGGTGCGCAGCGAATGCGCATTCAATTCCGGCGTGGTGAAGCCTTTGTCGCCGGCAAATCCGCAGCAGTGAATGCCTTCGGGGATGACCACGTTGTTGCTGCACTTGCGCGCCAGATCGATCAGGGCCTGGCTTTCGCCAAGGTGCTGGGTGCTGCACGTGACATGCACCGCGATTGGTGTTTCCTGCGGGGTGAAGTCCAGGCGATCCATCAAATGCGTCCGGATGAAACGCACCGGATCGTAGAGGTCCAGGCGCACATCGCCCAGATCTTGCGTCAGGCGCAAGGTGCAGGGGCTGGTGTCGCAGTAGATTGGATCGAGCCCGCCACGGCTGGCGTGGAGCAAGGCACCGATCAGCTCCTGGCGTTTGTGTTCGGCCTGTTCGGCATAGCCTTTGGAAGCGAACGGTTGGCCGCAGCAGAGGTTATCCAGATTGTCCGGGAAGACCACCTGATAACCGGCCTTTTCCAGCAAGCCGCGGGTTTTGTCGTACAGCGACATTTGCTCCTTGTCGCGAGCCGCCGGGCCCATGGCGCGTGAAACACACGCGGCCAGATACACCACGCGCGGGCGCTCGTCCGTCACCGTCGGGCTGAAGCGAATGGCTTTTTCCGGTTGCGGCATGGCGTTGGTCCATTGTGGGACCTGACCTTTGGACAAGCGCGTCAACGTCGCCGATAGCTTCGCCAATCGTGGTGCGCCCAACAACATCCGTGCACCGTTGGCCACGTGCAGGGTGAAGCGCGCGCCTTGCAGCGCCGTGGCGAAATTGCCTTCAAGCCAATTGGCGGTTTTCGTATGGGTGGCGTGCTGGCCGCGAAGCTTTTTCACCAGTTCGCCGGTATTGATTCCCACGGGGCAGCGTTGCGCACACAGACCGGTGGCGGCGCAGGTGTCGATGCCCTGGTATTCATACGCGGCTTCAAGTTCGCGGGTGTCGACCCCTGCGCGTTTCTTCGCCTGTATGTCACGCCAGATCACGATGCGCTGGCGCGGGCTCAGGGTCAGGCCTTTCGACGGGCAGACCGGTTCGCAGAAGCCGCATTCGATGCACTTATCCACAATCTCGTCGGCGGCCGGCAACGGCTTGAGATGCTTGAGATGGATCTGCGGGTCGTCGCTGAGCACCACGTCCGGGTTGAGAATGCCATTGGGGTCGAGCAGGCGTTTGAGCTGCCACATCAACTGGTAGGCATCGCTGCCCCATTCCAGTTCGACGAACGGCGCCATGTTGCGTCCGGTGCCGTGTTCAGCCTTGAGCGAGCCGCCGAACTCGACGGCGACCAACTGCGCGACATCGTCCATGAACGCCTGGTAGCGTGCGACTTCTTCCGGATTGTTGAAGCCTTGGGTGAAGACGAAGTGCAGATTGCCTTCCAGTGCGTGTCCGAAAAGGATCGCTTCGTCGTAGTGATGTTTGTCGAACAACTCGATCAGCCGGTTCACGCCGATGGCCAGTTGTTCCACCGGGAAGGTCACGTCTTCGATGATCACTGTGGTCCCGGTTTTGCGCACTGCGCCAACGGCGGGGAAGGTGTCCTTGCGGATCGCCCAGAGCCGGGCGTTTTCCAGCGGGTCTTCAGTGAAGTCGACTTGCTTCTCCACCGGGAAAGACGCCAGCGACGCCATGATCTGTGCCAATTGTTCGTGCAGCAGTGTGGACGACGCTGCGCGGGATTCGATCAGCAGGGCGCAGGCATTGTTCGACAGATGCTGTACGAAAGCGGGCATGCCGGGTTTGCTTTGCACCGAACGCAAACTGCGTCGGTCCAGCAGTTCCACCGCCGACACCGGTTGGCTTTTCAATACGGTGACCGCGTTGCAGCAGGTTTCCACATCCGGGAATACGATCAGCGCCGAGGCCTTGTTCGGGTGATCGATCACTGTGTCGTAGGTCACCGCGCTGATGAAGCCAAGCGTACCTTCGGAACCCACCAGCAGGTGGCTCAAGATATCCACAGGCTCGTCGTAATCCACCAGGGCGTTGAGTGACAGGCCGGTGGTATTTTTCAGACGGTATTTGTGGCGAATTTTGGCGGCGAGTTCAGCGTTTGCCCGCGTCTCGCGCCCCAACGTCGCCAGACGTTCCAGCAGCTCACCATGGCTTTGGCGGAATGCCGCGACACTGGCGGCATCTTCGGTATCGAGACGACTGCCATCGGCCAGCACCAATCGAATACCTGCCAGGGTGTGATAGGTATTTTGCGCCGTGCCGCAGCACATGCCGCTGGCATTGTTGGCGACGATGCCGCCGATTTTGCAGGCGTTGATCGACGCCGGGTCCGGGCCGATCTTGCGCCCGAACGGCGCCAGCCACGCGTTGGCCTGCGCGCCGATCACGCCCGGTTGCAGACGAATCTGTGTGCCTTGGCCACGGATCTCGCGACCGTTCCAGTTATCCCCAAGCACGATCAGCACCGAATCGCTGATGGCTTGCCCGGACAGGCTGGTGCCGGCGGCGCGGAAGGTCACCGGCACCTGATCGCGCTGGGCCAGTTTCAGCAGCGCCACCACTTCATCTTCGGACTCGACGCGGATCACCAGTTGCGGAATCAGTCGATAGAAACTGGCGTCGGTGCCGAAAGCCAGGGTCGACAACGGGTCGTCGAAGCGACGCTCGCGGGGAATCAGTTGCTGCGCATCACGCAGAAAAGCGGCCGGTAGACTCATTGGTCCTCCAGGATCAACACCACCAGATCTTTTGGACCGTGGGCGCCGTAGGCCAGCACTTGTTCAATGTCAGCGGTTTTCGATGGGCCGGAGACTAGCAGCGCATTGGTCGGCATGCCTTGGGCCCAGTCGAACTCCTGCTGCACCTGATAGAAGTTGTCGCGGATTTCGCTGGCCTTGAGCAGGGCGAAATGTACCGGTGGCGCGAGGCTCATCAGGCGCGGCTCTTCCCGCGTTGGCCAGAGAATCAGGCTACCGGTCGCGGCGATGGCGCCGAGGGTGCCGGTCAGGCTCGCCGGAGTGTCGTTGAACAGTTCTGCTTTCCATTCTTCCATTGGGCGATCGTAGGCCTTGAGTGTCGGCAGGCCAGGATTTTTCTCCCAGTGTTGTGCGACACGTTGACCGTGAGGTGTGGTCGGCGCGATCAGCAGACTCGGCAACTGACGTTCCTTTAGCAACTGTGCGAGCAACTCAGGCCAGGCTTCACCTGACGTCAGGTGGATTTCCGTGTGTACGGCTTCCATCAGTTTGCGCAGTTGCGGGATGCGTTGTTCGGCGGTGTAGGTGTAAGGCTGCGTCACCAGATCGACATCGAAGTTGTCAGCCACCGGCGTGGTGCCTGTCAGACTTTTGCGCAGTTTGGCGAGGATGTTTTGCTTGGCGCTCATCAACGATCTCCCTGTTTGGCCAGATGCTCGCGAGCCATGTCATGCAACGAGCGGGCAGCGGGTTTCGGGGCGCTGTGGTTTTGCGTCCACGGGCCGACATTGCTCGGCGTAAGCGCACGCAGGCGCGTAGCGGCCAGACCGAACAGGCGATACAGCGTGGGTGAGCTATTGAGCTTCGCCCAGGCGTTCCAGATGAAACGTTCCTTGCGCGAGTACTTGCTGCCCTGGCCGCGCATCACTTGATGGGTGCTGTCCGGCGCCTTGACGTTCTCTTCGCGCAAGCGACGCAGCAAGGAAGGGATCGGAATTTTTACCGGGCAGACTTCACCGCAGGCACCGCACAACGAAGAGGCGCTCGGGTGGTCGGGGACTTTCGCCAGGCCAACCATGTGCGGGGTGATGATTTTTCCGATAGGGCCGGGGTAAACCTCGCCGTAGGCATGGCCGCCGATTCGGGTATAGACCGGGCAATGATTCATACAGGCGCCGCAGCGGATGCAGTTCAGGGTCTGACGCAACTCGCTATCGGCAAAGGCCTGGCTGCGACCGTTGTCGAGCAGCACCAGATGCACTTCCTGCGGGCCGTCGAGCTCATGTTCCTTGCGCGGGCCGGAGATCATGTTGACGTAAGTGGTGATCGGGATACCCAGCGCCGAGCGGGTCAGCAGCGACAGTAGCGGCACCACGTCGCGCAGTTTTTCCACGACTTTTTCGATACCGGTCACGGCGATATGCACCGGCGGAACCGTGGTGGTCATGCGGCCGTTGCCTTCGTTTTCCACCAGCAGCAAGGTGCCGGTTTCGGCCACGGCGAAGTTGACACCTGAGACGCCGATGTCCGCTTCGAAAAATTTCTGCCGCAGGACCCTGCGACCGATCTGAATAAGTTGGTCTACGTCCTTGGTGTATTCCACGCCAAGTTTGTCATGGAACAAGGACGCGACCTGACCGGCGTTCTTGTGGATCGCCGGCATGATTATGTGTGAAGGCTTCTCGTGGTCGAGCTGGACGATGTACTCGCCCATGTCCGATTCCAGGCATTCAATGCCCTGTTCAGCGAGGACATGGTTCATCTCCATCTCTTCGCTGACCATCGATTTGCCCTTGATCACTTGCCGCCCCTCGTGAGCGCGGATGATCGAGAGGACGATGCCATTGGCCTCGTCCACCGTTTCCGCCCAGTGCACTGTCACACCGTTGCGGGTCAGGTTCTGTTCAAGTTGCTCGAGCAGGTCGGGCAACTTGGATAACGCACGGGCGCGGACGGCATTGCCCAGCGCACGCAACTGTTCTCTTTCGTGGGCATCGCTGAAAGCGGCCGCACGTTTGCTCATCAGCGAATCCATCGCCTTGCGGAAGTTGCCTCGCAATTGCGCGTCACCCAAAGCCTCGTGAGCCCGGGTGCGGAAATCCTCTTCTACGGTAACCGTAGGAATAATCTCGGCGGCGCTCATCGGGCACCTCCGGTACGCTGCCAGAGGAAGCTGGCGAGATGTTGGCCGCGCAACGCTTCCTGCTGTTTTTCCAGCGAGCCGTTGATGTTCATCAGACAACCGCAGTCGGCACTGAGTACCTTGTGCGCGCCGGATTCCTTCAACGAGCGGGTCTTGTCAGCCACCATCGCGCCGGAAATATCTGGCATACGGACGCTGAAAGTCCCACCGAAGCCACAGCATTCGCTTTCATGGCTGTGGTCGACTCGTTCCACGTTGCTCAGCTGCGCCAACAACTCACGGCCGTGCAGGTGGGTGTTCATTTCACGGCGTGCCGAACACGACGTGTGCAACGCGACTTTTACCGGCTCGCCACTGTCATTGAGCTGCACCTTGCAGACAAACAACAGGAACTCGGCCAGCTCAAAGGTTCTGGCGGCCAGGGCCTGAACCTGCTTCAGCGTGTCCGGCTCGTCCTTGAACAAGTCGGCATAGTGTTCACGCAACATGCCCGCGCAGGAGCCCGAAGGCACCACGACCGGATAATCCCCGGCGAACAGCGCCAGTTGCGAGCGTGCTACGGTCCGTGCCTGATCGGTGTAACCCGAGGTGTAGGCCGGTTGACCGCAGCAGCTTTGCCCTTGCGGGTATTCGACACGGATGCCTTCGCGCTCCAGCAAGTGGATCGCGTCCATTCCGGCTTCCGGGTAGAACAAGTCCACTACGCAGGTCCCGAACAGGTACACCCGTTGCGGTTTCTCGCTGGGGTATTGCCGAGGCTCGGGCAGTGGCGGGGCGACACGGGTCGCATTCGGCACAGCGTTGTAAAAAAGCTCGCTCATCAGGCGTGTCTCCGGGTGGGCCCGGTTATCCGTCCGCTGAGGCTGCTGAATATAGAGTGAGATCCTTTCAGCAGCCTTACAGACCGGGTTGTGAATAGCTGACGCCGGAATCGTGGTCCGGCGTCGGTTTTTTCCATGTCGCGTGTAGTACTTAGTGCACCAGCATGCCGGTGAACCAGTAGGCTTGAGCCAGGGTGATCAAACCGACAATCGTGGCGAAGAACAGGCTGTGCTTGAGGGTGAAGCGGAACAGGTCAGATTCCTTGCCCACCAGGCCAGTCGCAGCGCACGCCACGGCGATCGATTGTGGCGAGATCATCTTGCCGGTCACGCCACCGCTGGTGTTCGCCGCGACCAGCAGGGTGTCATTGACGCCGATCTGGTGTGCGGTGGTCGCTTGCAGCGAACTGAACAGCGCGTTGGACGAGGTATCGGAGCCAGTCAGGAACACGCCCAGCCAACCGAGGAACGGCGAGAAGAACGGGAACGCTGCGCCAGTGCCGGCCAACACCAGGGCCATGGTCGACGACATGCCCGAGTAGTTGGTGACGAAGGCAAAAGCCAGCACCATGCCGATGGACAGGATCGGCCAGCGCAGTTCGTAGAAGGTCTCTTTCAAAGTGGTAAGACCAGTTTTGAAATTGATCTTCAACACCAGCATCGAGATCAACGCCGAGAAGAAAATCGCCGTGCCGGTCGCGGAAATCGGGTCAAGTTTGAACACCGCTGGAATGGCGGTCGGGTTGGCCACGATCGGCGCGACCTTGATCACCATTTGATCAAGATGCGGGATGGCAAAGTTGAACACGAAGCTGTACATCGAACCGCCGGCGGCAAACATCGCCTTGAACGGTTTCAGGGTCCAGATGGTGACCAGCACGGTCAGGATCAGGAACGGCGACCAGGCCTTGAAGATTTCACCCAGGCTGTAAGGCGAGGCAACGGTGCTGCGTTTCTGGCCGAAACCACCGACGCTTGCGGTGACCACGGAGGCCGAAACGGCGCCGGCGATGTGTTGGCCGGCGGCGCGTTTTGGCTGCCAGACTTTCAGGAACAGGGTCAGGGAGATCAGGCTGGCCAGGGCCGAGGTGATGTCCGGCAGTTCCGGGCCGATGAAGTTCGACGTGAAGTACTGGGTCACGGCGAAGCTCAAACCGGCGACCAATGCTGCCGGCCAGGTTTCCCGGACGCCGCGCAGGCCATCCATCATGAACACCAGCCAGAACGGCACGAACAGCGACAGCAGCGGCAGTTGGCGACCGGTCATGGCGCCGATCTTGAACGCGTCGATGCCGGTCACTTGGCCGGCGACGATGATCGGAATCCCCAGGGCGCCGAAGGCTACCGGAGCGGTGTTCGCGATCAGGCACAGGCCTGCGGCGTACAACGGGTTGAAGCCCAGTCCGACCAACAGCGCGGCGGTAATCGCCACCGGCGCACCGAAACCGGCCGCACCTTCAAGGAAGGCACCGAAGCAGAAGCCGATCAGCAGCACTTGCAGGCGCTGGTCGTCGGTAATCGACAGCACCGAGCTGCGGATCACTTCGAACTGGCCACTCTTGACCGTCAGCTTGTAGAGGAAAACCGCCGCCACGATGATCCAGGCAATCGGCCACAGGCCGTAGGCGAAGCCATATCCGGCGGCGGCGAACGCCATGTCGACGGGCATCTGGAAGGCGAAGATCGCCACCAGGATCGACAAGCCCAGCGTGATACTGCCGGCCACATGGCCTTTGAGGCGGAACACGGCCAGGGCCAGGAAGAAAAACACGATGGGAATGACGGCTGCGAGCGCGGATAAACCGAGGCTGCCGAGAGGGCTGTAGAGCTGTTGCCAGGTTTGCATATGGGGTGGCCCCTAATTGTTGTTGGTCAGGCACTGATCAGCGTTCTTGGATAATTGGTAAGACCAATTTACAATCGCTGTTGGCTAGGGTAAAAGTCTTGTGTGCGGTGTGTCAATTTGCCGCCCTAAAACTTTTGTCGAATGCGTGGCCTGATCGGGCATCTGATCCGCTCGGTTAAATGTTGTCTGGCAGGTGCTGGCGCGGCGCGAATCGGCCAGAATAGAGCCCCGGCGAGCCGTCGGGATCGTGGAGAAATCGAGTTATGGGGTTTGATCAGATTCGTCAGCGCCGTTTGTCTGACGATATTGTCGAGCAGCTGGAGGGCATGATCCTCGAAGGCACGCTGAAGGCGGGCGAGCGCTTGCCGGCCGAGCGCGCATTGGCCGAGCAATTCGGCGTATCGCGTCCTTCCTTGCGTGAGGCCATTCAAAAGTTGACGGCCAAGGGCTTGCTGGTCAGTCGTCAGGGCGGCGGCAATTATGTGGTGGAATCCCTGGGCACGACCTTCAGTGATCCATTGCTACAACTGCTGGAAAGTAATCCCGAAGCTCAGCGAGACCTGCTGGAATTTCGCCACACCCTGGAAGCGTCCTGTGCTTATTACGCGGCGTTACGTGCTACTGATGTGGATCGCGAGCGACTGACTGCGGCCTTCAATGAATTGCAGGACTGCTATTCGCGGCACGATGAAGTCAGTCGGGCGGAAGAGGGCGCGGCGGATGCCAAGTTCCACTTGGCGATTGCCGAGGCCAGCCATAACGCGGTTTTGTTGCACACCATTCGTGGCTTGTTCGATCTGCTCAAGCGCAACGTGGTGACCAACATCGGCGGCATGTACAAGCAGCGCACCGAAACCCGCGACATGCTGATCACGCAGCACCGGGAGTTGTACCTGGCGATTATCGAAGGCAGGGCGGAACAGGCGCGGGAGGTTTCCAGTCGGCACATTCTGTATGTACAGGAAGTGCTGGAAGAAGTGCGTCAGGAAGTGCAGCGCATGGCCCGGGCGGAGCGGCGCAAGGGGATGTGATCGTTAAGCGCAAAAAAAGATCGCAGCCTGCGGCAGCTCCTACAAGGAACGTATTCCAAGGTAGGAGTTGCCGCAGGCTGCGATCTTTTCGCTAGCGCCGCAAAACTCAGGCCGAAAGATTAATCTTCCTTGCCCTTGTTGCGCACCGCACGCTGCAACTCGCGACCGGCGTCACGTTCGCGTTCGGTATCACGCTTGTCGTATTCCTTCTTGCCCTTGCCCAGAGCGATCTCGCACTTGACCATGTGCTTGCTCCAGTACCAGGACAGGCAGACGCAGGCGTAGCCCTTCTGCTGCACGGCGGCGGCGAGCTTTTCCAGCTCGCGCCGGTTGAGCAGGAGTTTACGGGTGCGGACCGGGTCAGCGATGACGTGGGTACTGGCAGTCGTCAACGGCGTGATATGGCTGCCAAGCAGCCAGGCTTCGCCATCCTTGAGCAGTACGTAACTGTCAACCAGCTGCAGCTTGCTTGCCCGCAGACTTTTTACTTCCCAGCCGGCCAGGACCAGACCAGCCTCGAACTTATGCTCGATGAAGTAATCGTGTCGCGCCTTTTTATTTTGCGCGATGGTCCCTGTTGGGTGTTTCTTCTGTTTAGCCATAGGGGCGGCATTATAGGGAGTTGCAAGCAAGTCGGCTACGGTGTTGCTGCGTGCTTGAGCAGGTTGATTGAATCCCGGACAATGCGCGCTCTTTTTTCAACGCTTGGTCGTAATATCAATGTCGACAGACAAGGTTTCTGTCCACGGCAGTTGGGCTAGCCGCTGGGTTTTCATACTCGCCGCGACCGGTTCGGCCGTGGGGCTGGGCAGCATCTGGAAATTCCCGTACATGGTCGGCGTCTATGGCGGCGGCGCCTTCGTGCTCATGTTCCTGGCCTGTATCGCGCTGATCGGCATTCCGGTGATGTTGGCGGAAACCCTGATCGGCCGGCGTGCGCGGCAGAGTCCGGCCAACGCCTTGAAGGTGCTGGCGCTGGAGGCGGGGCATTCGGCCAAATGGTCCTGGGGCGCCTTTGCCGGGATGATCACGGCGTTACTGATCCTGTCTTTCTATAGCGTCGTTGGCGGTTGGTCGCTCGATTACATCATCGACATGGGGCGTGGCGATTTCCAGGGGGCGACACCTGATCAGGTGGGCGCCTATTTTGGCAGCGTCATTGCCGACCCGTGGCGCCTGACACTTTGGCACACGATTTTCCTGCTGCTGTCGGCGATCGTGATCGCCAAGGGCGTGGTTGCCGGGCTTGAGCGCAGCCTGCGGATCATGATGCCGCTGCTGTTCGTGATGATCCTTGTGCTGTTGGGCTACAGCATGACCACCGGGCATTTCATGGAAGGCGTGCATTTCATGTTCGACTTCCAGCCGGAAAAAGTTCTCGACGGCTTGTTGCCAGCCATGGGGCACGCGTTCTTTTCCCTGAGCGTGGGTGTCGGTTCAATCATGATCTACGGCGCATATATGCCGAAGAACTCGTCGCTTTCCGGGACCGTGGTTGGCGTGGCATTGCTCGATACCTTTGTTTCGCTGGTGGCCGGCCTGGCGTTGTTTCCGATTGTGTTCGCCGCAGGGCTGAACCCGAGCGAAGGCCCTGGTCTGATGTTTGTCAGCCTGCCGTTTGCCTTCGGTAACGTAGCGTTCGGCCAAGTGATGGGCGTAGTGTTCTTCGTGCTGGTGGCGATTGCAGCCTGGAGTTCGGCGATCTCGCTACTTGAGCCGATGGTGGCGTACCTGGTCGAGCGGAGCAAAATCAGCCGCGCCTGGGTGACCTTCTGGCTGGCATTCAGCTGTTGGTTTGTTGGCCTGGGCACTGTGTTTTCCTTCAATATCTGGAAGGAAGCCAGGTTTTTCGTGAACGAAGACGGTTTGTTCCACCTCTATCAATGGGGCGCTGCGGGCGGACTGGACTTCTTTGGCGTGATCGATTTCTTCACCTCGCGAATCATGTTGCCACTCGGTGGTTTGTGTTTCGTGGTGTTTGCGGGCTGGGTGATGGGGCGGGAAGCGGTGCGCGACGAATTGTCGATCCGTAATCCTGCATTGTTCGCCTTGTCTTTGTTTTTGATGCGCTATGTGGCGCCCATCGGCATTCTCGTAGTATTTGCCGCCCAGCTGTGGAAGTGACGCTGACATGACGACACACATTTCACGTTCGGCCTTGTTGCCGTACCCGGCGCAAGCCCTGTATGACCTGGTCAACGACGTGGCGCGGTACCCGGAGTTCCTGCCCTGGTGCTCAACAGCTGAAGTCCTCGAAAGCTCCCCCGAACACATGCGCGCCAGCGTCGGTGTGGCCAAGGGGGGGCTCAGCCAGCATTTCGTGACGCGTAATACGTTGGTTCCCGGCCAGTCGATTGAAATGAACCTGGAAGAAGGGCCTTTCACTCAGTTGCACGGCGTCTGGGTATTCAAGCCGTTGGGCGAAAAGGCCTGCAAGATCAGTCTGGATCTGTCGTTCGATTACGCCGGCCCCATTATTCGCGCAACACTCGGACCGTTGTTCAATCAGGCGGCCAACACGCTGGTGGATGCGTTCTGCCAGCGGGCCAAGCAAATATATGGTTGAGGCAGGAGTCGAGATCGAGGTGGCGTATGCCGCCGTGGATCGTCAGGTGCTTTTGTCGGTAACCGTGCCGGCAGGGACGAGCGTTCGGGCGGCGATGCTCAAATCCGGTATCGGCCAGGCGTTTCCGGAGCTGGATTTGGCTGCATGTCCTGTGGGAATTTTCGGCAAAGTGATCGTCGACGCGGATAGTCGACCGGTTCAGTCAGGGGATCGCATCGAAATTTACCGGCCATTGCTGGCGGATCCGAAGGAAGTTCGTCGGTTGCGTGCGGCCAAGGCGGCCGAGGCTAAAGCCCGGAATCAGTGAATCGGTAAACGCCAGTCAATAAAAAACCCGGACATGCCGGGTTTTTTATTGCGTCGCAAATTATTGCGGCGTGGTGTCCAGTGGTTCTGGAGTCGGGACTGGAACAGTCTCTACACCGTCTACTTCTTTCTGGATCTGATCGAGCAACGAGCCTGGCTTGGTCGGTTTTTCCGGTTTCGGCTTCTCGACGTTCTCTGCTGGGGCGGCCACTGTCGTGCCACTGTCCTTGCCGAGTATGGCTTCGTCGCGGCTCACGCCTGGCATGAAATCACCAGAGAGGCTGACAAGCTGATCATTTGGGTTGAAGATAACGCTAATGCGTTCCTGTTGGCGTTCACCGCCACCCGGTTGCAGGCTGTACAGATAATCCCAGCGATCGGCATGGAACGTGTCGGTCAGCAGAGGGTTACCCATGATAAACCGTACTTGCTTGCGGGTCATTCCCGGGCGTAACTGGTCTATCATGTCCTGCGTGACGACATTGCCCTGCTGGATGTCGATTTTGTAAACCCCGGGGAATGAACAACCGGCGAGTGCGAGCAGTCCCACAAAGGTGAAACTGGTTAGCAAGAGCTTGGTGTTTTGCATCGGTGGGCGACTTCCACTATCTTGGCTGGGACAACGTAAACGCCGATCATACCCGCATTAAGAGAAGCTGCGAAGCAGCATCGCGAGAAAGCTGACCATGGTTGAAAATAGCGAACTACGCAAAGCCGGCCTCAAAGTGACCCTGCCACGGGTCAAAATTCTGCAAATGCTCGATTCCGCCGAGCAACGCCACATGAGTGCTGAAGATGTTTATAAGGCACTGATGGAGGCTGGCGAGGACGTCGGTCTGGCCACGGTTTACCGTGTTCTGACCCAGTTCGAGGCAGCTGGCCTTGTGGTGCGGCACAACTTCGACGGGGGCCATGCGGTCTTCGAGCTGGACGACGGCAAGCATCACGACCATATGGTCAACGTCGAAACCAGCGAAGTGATCGAATTCTTCGACGAAGAAATCGAGCGCCTGCAGAAAGCAATCGTCGACAAGTATGGCTTCGAGATGGTTGATCACAATCTGGTGCTGTACGTACGCAAGAAAAAGTAAGCAGTCGCGCGAACCTGGTTCGCGAAACGAACGAAGGCGACCCCAGGGTCGCCTTCGTGCTTTCTGCTTGCCTTAAACTTTTGCGGTAACCACCATTTTTTTGGCGTGAGCCAGGGATTCCTTGGTGAGATCGATGCCGCCCAGCATTCGAGCGACTTCTTCGACACGATCGTTCTTGCTCAACTTGGAGACGGCGGTGCGAGTGGCGTCTTCCCCACGAACCTTGTGCACAAACAAATGCTGGTGACCTTGTGCCGCCACTTGCGGCAAATGGGTCACGGTCAGTACCTGCCCGCGTTCGCCAAGTCGACGCAGCAACTGGCCGACGATCTCGGCGGTCGGGCCGCCAATGCCCACGTCAACTTCGTCGAACACGAGCGTCGGCACGCGAGAGGTTTGTGCGGTGATCACCTGGATGGCCAGACTGATCCGCGACAGTTCACCGCCCGATGCGACCTTCGCCAAGGCTTTTAAAGGCTGCCCCGGGTTGGCGCTGACGAGTAATTCAACCTGTTCAAGTCCGTTAGGCAGCAGCTCATCGCCACTGTTCGGGCGTAGCTCGATGGTAAAACGGCCGCCGGGCATGCCCAGTCGCTGGATTTCCTGCTCCACGGCGCTGGCCAGGCTGCTGGATGCCTGGTGGCGCAAGTCGCTCAGCTCCCGGGCCTTTTCCTGATAGTGGCGGGCATAAGATGACAGCTCGTCGCTCAGTCGCTCGATGGACTCATCGTTGGCATTCAGTGTTTCGATTTCATCCAGCAGGCGCTGTTGCATCTCCGCGACTTCGGTCGGTTGAATGCGATGTTTGCGCGCCATGGTGTAAATCGCGTCGAGACGTTCTTCCAAGTATTGAAGTCGCGCCGGATCAGCGTCGAAATTGTCCAGGAAGCGGTTGAGCTCGCCCACGGCTTCTTCAACTTGAATCTGCGCGCTGGTCAGCAAGCTGCTGGCTTCGCCCAGTGCGCCAATCGAGTTGTTCACGCTCGACAGGCGGTTGAGGCTGGCGGTGAGGGCATTCAGGACATTGCCGGAATCACTTTCGCTGCACTGCTCGACCACTTGCCGGCAAATGCCCAGCAAGGTTTCGGCATTGGTCAGGTTCTTGTGTTCCTGTTCCAGCTGTTCCAGCTCATTGTCGCCAAGGCCGAGGTTTTCCAGCTCTTCAAGTTGATAGCTGAGCAGTTGGTGGCGGGCGCGCTGCTCATCGCCGGAATTGGAGAGTCGCTCCAGTTCCTGGCGAGTCTGGCGCCAGCGCTGGGCGGCAAGCTGTACCTGCCGGGCGAGATCGGTCGCACCGGCGTACTCGTCGAGCAGGCGGCGGTGGGTGTCGGTCTTGAGCAGGGATTGGTGTTCGTGCTGGCTGTGGATGTCGATCAGCAGCTCGCCCAGTGCCTTGAGGTCGCCCAAAGGACAGGGCGTGCCGTTGATGTAGCCGCGCGAGCGACCTTCGGCGGTGATCACTCGACGCAGGATGCATGGACCGTCGTTTTCGAGGTCGCGTTCGGCCAGCCAGGCGCTGGCTTCAGGAATGTCGGCCAGGTCGAAGGTTGCCAGGATGTCGGCCTTGTCTGCACCGGGGCGGACCACGCCGCTGTCGGCGCGATCGCCGAGGGTCAGGCCCAGGGCGTCGAGCATGATCGACTTGCCGGCGCCGGTTTCCCCCGTGATCACGCTCATTCCGCGATCGAGTTCGAGATCGAGATGTTCAACGATGGCGTAGTTGTGTACGGACAGGTGCACCAGCATAAAGGCCGCTCCCAGGCTTTAGGTCTGGTTATTTATACAGTGTTTTGTTTCTGGCTGACAATGCCCTCGCTTAGCTCGTTTCGCTTGATCCGACGAAATCCTTAGCGCGCCTTGGAATGACAATGCTGAGCTTTTTGTAGGGTTAATCACTTCCACCCCTTGAAGCGGGATTTTGCGGCCCCATATAGCTGGGCAGAAGCGCGAGTCGAGCTCGCGGACGATATTGAAAGGAGAATTTTATGGCTGACGAACAGACAGTGGATACGCAAAATCTAGACGCCGATCAGGCTCCCCAGTCCTCGGGTGATGACCTGGCGGCTCGTGTACAAGTGCTCGAAGAGCAACTGGCAGGCGCGCAGGATCAGGCTTTGCGTGTAGCCGCCGATCTGCAGAACGTCCGCCGTCGTGCAGAGCAGGATGTAGAAAAGGCGCACAAATTCGCGCTGGAAAAATTCGCCGGCGATCTGCTGCCGATCATCGACAGCCTGGAGCGCGGCCTGGAGTTGTCCAATCCGGATGACGAAAGCATCCGTCCAATGCGCGAAGGCATCGAGCTGACCCTGAAAATGTTCCAGGACACCCTGAAGCGTTATCAGCTGGAAGCGATCGATCCGCATGGCGAACCGTTCAACGCCGTTCTTCATCAGGCGATGGCCATGCAGGAAAGCGCTGACGTCGAGCCGAACAGCGTGCTCAAGGTGTTCCAGAAGGGCTACCAGCTCAATGGTCGTCTGCTGCGCCCGGCAATGGTCGTGGTCAGCAAGGCACCGGCGCCAGTTTCGCCTTCGATCGACGAGCAGGCTTGAAATTAGCCGCAAGGCCCCCATTTAGAAGTCAAGCGTTTAAGTGCTACCGCAGTTAGCCACCACTGCTGCGGCAACCAAATCCAAAGTTTCGGGAGAGTGAACATGGGCAAAATTATCGGTATCGACCTGGGGACTACCAACTCCTGCGTCTCCGTTCTTGAAAATGGCGTAGCCAAAGTTATTGAAAACGCCGAAGGCGCGCGTACCACGCCGTCGATCATCGCTTACGCCAACGATGGCGAAATCCTGGTAGGCCAGTCCGCCAAGCGTCAGGCAGTGACCAATCCGCACAACACCCTGTACGCGGTGAAGCGTCTGATCGGTCGTCGCTTCGAAGAAGAAGTCGTACAGAAAGACATCCAGATGGTGCCTTACAAGATCGCCAAGGCTGACAACGGCGACGCTTGGGTTGAAGTGAACGGCCAGAAAATGGCGCCGCCACAAATCTCGGCTGAAATTCTGAAGAAGATGAAGAAGACCGCCGAAGACTACCTCGGCGAGCCAGTGACCGAAGCGGTGATCACCGTTCCGGCCTACTTCAACGACAGCCAGCGTCAGGCGACCAAAGACGCCGGCCGCATCGCGGGCCTCGACGTAAAACGTATCATCAACGAACCAACCGCAGCTGCTCTGGCTTACGGTATGGACAAGGCCAAGGGCGATCACACCGTGATCGTTTACGACCTGGGCGGCGGTACTTTCGACGTTTCCGTGATCGAAATCGCCGAAGTTGATGGTGAGCACCAGTTCGAAGTATTGGCCACCAACGGCGATACGTTCCTGGGTGGTGAAGACTTTGACATTCGTCTGATCGACTACCTCGTCGACGAATTCAAGAAAGAAAGCGGCATGAACCTCAAGGGTGATCCGCTGGCCATGCAGCGCCTGAAAGAAGCCGCTGAAAAAGCCAAGATCGAGTTGTCTTCCGCTCAGTCGACCGACGTGAACCTGCCGTACATCACTGCAGACGCCACCGGTCCTAAGCACCTGAACGTGAAGATCTCCCGCGCCAAGCTGGAAGCGCTGGTTGAAGACCTGGTTCAACGCACCATCGAACCTTGCCGCATCGCTCTGAAAGACTCCGGTATCGATGTTGGCGCGATCAACGACGTGATCCTGGTTGGCGGTCAGACCCGTATGCCACTGGTTCAGAAGCTGGTGACCGAGTTCTTCGGTAAAGAAGCTCGTAAAGACGTGAACCCGGACGAAGCCGTTGCCATGGGTGCTGCCATCCAGGGCGCCGTACTGGCCGGTGACGTTAAAGACGTTCTGCTGCTCGACGTTAGCCCGCTGACCCTGGGTATCGAAACCATGGGCGGCGTGATGACTGCGCTGATCGAGAAAAACACCACGATTCCTACCAAGAAATCGCAAGTGTTCTCGACTGCCGACGACAACCAGGGCGCCGTGACCATTCACGTGCTGCAAGGTGAGCGTAAGCAGGCTGCACAGAACAAGTCCCTGGGCAAGTTCGACCTGGCCGAGATTCCACCAGCACCACGTGGTGTGCCACAAATCGAAGTGACCTTCGACATCGACGCCAACGGCATCCTGCACGTAGGCGCGAAAGACAAGGCTACTGGCAAGACTCAGTCGATCGTGATCAAGGCCAACTCCGGTCTGTCCGACGAAGAAATCGAGCGCATGGTGCGTGATGCCGAGGCTAATGCCGAGGAAGACCGCAAGTTCGAAGAGCTGGCCGCTGCCCGTAACCAGGGTGATGCACTGGTTCACTCGACGCGCAAAATGGTCGCTGATGCTGGCGATAAAGTGAGCGCTGAAGAGAAGACTGCAATCGAAGCTGCTGTTGTAGCGCTGGAAGCCGCTGTTAAAGGCGACGACAAGGCTGCGATCGAGGCCAAGGTTGAAGAGCTGTCCAAGGTCTCCGCGCCAGTGGCTCAGAAAATGTACGCCGAACAGGCTCAGCCAGCTGAAGGCGCGGCACCGCAAGGTGAGTCGGCTGAGAAGGCTGACGACGTTGTCGATGCTGAGTTCGAAGAAGTAAAAGACCACAAGTAAGTTGTTGGTCGCCCGGTTGACTGCCTTCAGGCGGTGACTGGTAGGATGTCGCCGCGCGGGAGCTTGCTCCCGCGTTGGCGTGTCTGGAATACGCGAATTTTTACAGCATGCGACAGCGTTTGCGTGCTGGAGGCATGGCCGGGAATGCTCCTGCTTTCCGAGCTGAAAGTGCCACATCGAAACAAGACCAGGATCGTTGAATTGACGTGAGTTGGGTCCGGGCCTGTATTGGGGCTCAACGAGTTCGACGAGGCTCAGGAGAGGTTTGTCGAACGTCCTCAAGAGTGCAAATGACTTATGGCAAAGCGTGACTATTACGAAGTATTGGGTGTTGAGCGCGGCACAAGCGAAGCGGACCTGAAAAAGGCCTACCGTCGCCTGGCGATGAAGCACCACCCGGACCGTAATCCCGACGACAAAGCGTCGGAAGAGATGTTCAAAGAGGCCAACGAGGCCTACGAAGTGCTGTCCGATTCCAGCAAGCGTGCGGCGTACGATCAGTACGGCCATGCCGGTGTCGACCCGAGCATGGGTGGCGGCGGTGCCGGTTTCGGTGGCCAGAACTTCTCCGACATCTTTGGCGATGTCTTCAGTGACTTCTTCGGTGGCGGTCGCGGCGGTTCCCGTGGCGGCGCTCAGCGCGGCAGCGATTTGCGCTACACCCTGGAGCTGGATCTGGAAGAAGCGGTGCGCGGTACGACCGTGAATATCCGCGTTCCGACATTGGTCAACTGCAAGCCATGCGATGGCTCGGGTGCCAAGAAAGGTTCTTCGCCAGTGACCTGCCCGACCTGTGGCGGCATTGGTCAAGTGCGCATGCAGCAAGGCTTCTTCTCGGTGCAGCAAACCTGCCCGCGCTGCCATGGCCAGGGCAAGATTATTTCCGATCCGTGCGATTCCTGCCACGGCGAAGGTCGTGTCGAAGAGTACAAGACCCTGTCGGTGAAAGTGCCGGCCGGTGTTGATACCGGTGATCGTATTCGTCTGTCGGGCGAAGGCGAGGCGGGCGCTCAAGGCGGACCGACCGGCGACCTGTACGTGGTGATCAACGTGCGCGAGCACTCGATCTTCCAGCGTGACGGAAAGCACCTGTTCTGCGAAGTGCCGATCAGCTTTGTCGACGCGGCGTTGGGTGGCGAGCTGGAGATTCCGACCCTTGATGGTCGAGTCAAACTGAAAATCCCTGAAGGGACTCAGACCGGCAAGCAGTTCCGCGTGCGTGGCAAAGGCGTCGCGCCTGTGCGTGGCGGCGGTGCCGGTGACTTGATGTGCCGTGTGGCGGTCGAGACGCCGGTCAACCTGAGCCGTCGTCAACGCGAAATGCTCGAAGAGTTCCGCAGTTCGCTGGCGGACGACAACAGCCATTCGCCGAAAACCACTGGCTGGTTCGAAGGCGTGAAGCGCTTCTTCGGCGATTTGTAAGGAGACAGGCATGCGACGTATTGCTGTGATGGGTGCCGCCGGGCGCATGGGTAAAATCCTGGTCGAGGCGGTGCAGCAGCGTGCGCCACTGACCGGTTTGACGGCCGCCATCGTGCGGCCTGGCAGCACGCTGATTGGTGTGGATGCCGGCGAACTCGCTTCGTTGGGGCGTATCGGCGTGCCGCTGTCTGGCAATCTGGATGCGGTGGCGGAAGAGTTCGATGTGTTGATCGACTTCACGCTGCCGGAAGTCATGCTGAAAAATCTGGCGTTCTGCCGCAAGGCGGGCAAGGCCGTGGTCATCGGCACCACTGGGCTGGATGCTGCGCAGAAGCAGCTGCTGACCGAGGCGGGCAAGGATATTCCCATCGTGTTCGCCGCGAATTTCAGCGTGGGTGTAAACCTGTCGCTGAAACTGCTGGAAATGACGGCGCGGGTGCTCGGCGATGATGCGGATATCGAAATCATCGAAGCGCATCATCGGCACAAGATCGATGCGCCTTCAGGCACTGCCTTGCGTATGGGTGAGGTGATTGCCGGCGCGCTGGATCGTGACCTGTCGAAAGTCGCGGTTTACGGGCGTGAAGGCCATACCGGTGCGCGTGAGCGTGAAACCATCGGTTTTGCCACGGTTCGTGGTGGTGATGTGGTTGGTGATCACACTGTGCTGTTCGCTTGTGAAGGCGAGCGCCTGGAAATCACCCACAAGGCATCCAGTCGCATGACCTTCGCCAAGGGCGCGGTGCGTGCTGCATTGTGGCTGGACGGGCGCGAGCCTGGCCTTTACGACATGCAAGACGTGCTCGACCTGCGTTAAGATGCACCCGAAATCGGGCTCGCGCACAGCGTTTGAGCCCGGTTTTGTTCCGCCAAGCGACGACCTGTCGCATTCTCTGGCCTTTCGGGCTCATTGGCGGTAGACCAAAAATGCCTTTTTCTGTAAGCTACAGCTTTAGTGTGTCCACTAAAAGCGCGCAGAATAATTCAGTGAAGAAGCGGGGTGACGTGTCCATACGTCACTCCGCTTTTTTACAACCTGCGATCGCCCTTTCAGGCTTTATTTACGGGAGGTCTTCTTGACTAAGCCAGCCATACTCGCCCTTGCTGATGGCAGCATTTTTCGCGGCGAAGCCATTGGAGCCGACGGTCAAACCGTTGGTGAGGTGGTGTTCAACACCGCAATGACCGGCTATCAGGAAATCCTTACCGATCCTTCCTACGCCCAACAGATCGTTACCCTGACTTACCCGCACATCGGCAACACCGGCACCACGCCGGAAGACGCCGAATCGAACCGCGTCTGGTCCGCTGGCCTGGTCATCCGTGACCTGCCACTGGTAGCGAGCAACTGGCGTAACACGATGTCTCTGTCCGACTACCTGAAGGCCAACAATGTTGTCGCCATTGCCGGTATCGACACCCGCCGCCTGACGCGCATCCTGCGTGAAAAAGGCGCGCAGAACGGCTGCATCATGGCCGGTGACAACATTTCCGAAGAGGCCGCCATCGCCGCTGCCCAGGGTTTCCCTGGCCTGAAAGGCATGGACCTGGCGAAAGTCGTCAGCACCAAGGATTCCTACGAGTGGCGCTCGACTGTCTGGGATTTGAAAACCGACAGCCACGCGACGATCGATGCCTCCGAGCTGCCGTACCACGTGGTTGCCTACGACTACGGCGTCAAGGTGAACATCCTGCGCATGCTGGTAGAGCGCGGTTGCCGTGTGACGGTCGTGCCGGCGCAAACGCCTGCTGCCGATGTGCTGGCACTGAAGCCGGACGGCGTGTTCCTGTCCAACGGCCCTGGTGATCCGGAGCCTTGCGACTACGCGATCCAGGCGATCAAGGACGTGCTGGAAACCGAGATCCCGGTCTTCGGTATCTGCCTCGGTCACCAACTGCTGGCCCTGGCCTCCGGCGCCAAGACCCTGAAAATGGGTCACGGTCACCACGGTGCCAACCACCCGGTCCAGGATCTGGATACCGGCGTCGTGATGATCACCAGCCAGAACCACGGTTTTGCGGTAGACGAAGCGACCCTGCCAGCCAACGTCCGCGCGATCCACAAATCGCTGTTCGACGGCACCCTGCAAGGGATCGAGCGTACCGACAAGAGCGCCTTCAGCTTCCAGGGTCACCCTGAAGCCAGCCCTGGCCCGAACGACGTAGCGCCTTTGTTTGATCGCTTCATCAACGAGATGGCCAAGCGACGCTGATCGCTCGCCCTGATGTAGCAACGCTTGAGGGCGGTCCCGACACCGGTGGCCCCCTCAAGCCAGAGATTGAACAAGACGGCTTGCCGACTGACCTGCGGATTTGAGTGACAAACCCATGCCAAAACGTACAGATATTAAAAGCATCCTGATTCTCGGCGCTGGCCCGATCGTGATCGGCCAGGCCTGCGAATTCGACTACTCCGGCGCCCAGGCCTGCAAAGCCCTGCGCGAAGAGGGTTACCGCGTCATCCTGGTGAACTCCAATCCGGCCACCATCATGACCGACCCGGCCATGGCCGACGCCACTTACATCGAGCCGATCAAGTGGCAGACCGTTGCCAAGATCATCGAGAAAGAGCGTCCGGATGCACTGCTGCCGACCATGGGTGGCCAAACCGCTCTGAACTGTGCCCTGGACCTGGAACGCGAAGGCGTTCTGGAGAAGTTCGGCGTAGAGATGATCGGCGCCAACGCTGACACCATCGACAAGGCTGAAGACCGTTCGCGCTTCGACAAGGCGATGAAATCCATCGGCCTGGACTGCCCGCGTTCCGGCATCGCCCACAGCATGGAAGAGGCCAACGCGGTCCTCGAAAAGCTAGGCTTCCCGTGCATCATTCGTCCGTCCTTCACCATGGGCGGCACCGGTGGCGGTATCGCTTACAACCGTGAAGAGTTCGAAGAAATCTGCGCCCGTGGTCTCGATCTGTCGCCGACCAAAGAGCTGCTGATCGACGAATCGCTGATCGGCTGGAAAGAGTACGAAATGGAGGTTGTCCGCGATAAGAAGGACAACTGCATCATCGTCTGCTCCATCGAAAACTTTGACCCGATGGGCGTGCACACCGGTGACTCGATCACCGTGGCTCCGGCACAAACTCTGACGGACAAGGAATACCAGATCATGCGTAACGCCTCGTTGGCGGTACTGCGTGAGATCGGTGTGGAAACCGGCGGCTCCAACGTTCAGTTTGGCATCTGCCCGGACACTGGCCGCATGGTCGTGATCGAGATGAACCCGCGTGTATCCCGTTCCTCGGCACTGGCTTCGAAAGCCACCGGTTTCCCGATCGCCAAGGTCGCGGCCAAACTGGCTGTGGGTTATACCCTCGACGAGCTGTCGAACGACATCACCGGTGGCAAGACCCCGGCGTCCTTCGAGCCGTCCATCGACTACGTCGTCACCAAGCTGCCACGCTTCGCCTTCGAAAAATTCGCCAAGGCTGACGCACGCCTGACCACTCAGATGAAGTCGGTTGGTGAAGTCATGGCCATCGGCCGTACCTTCCAGGAATCCCTGCAGAAAGCCCTGCGTGGTCTGGAAGTCGGTGTTTGCGGTCTGGACGAAAAGGTTGACCTGAGCAATCCGGAAAGCATGAGCGTACTCAAGCGCGAGCTGACCGTGCCGGGCGCCGAGCGTATCTGGTACGTGGCGGACGCAATGCGCGCCGGCATGAGCGTTGAAGACATCTTCGGCATGACCATGATCGATCCTTGGTTCCTGGTGCAGATGGAAGATCTGATCAAGGACGAAGAGAAGGTCAAGACCCTGGGTCTGACCAGCATCGACCGCGACCTGATGTTCCGCCTCAAGCGCAAAGGCTTCTCCGACATGCGCCTGGCCAAGTTGCTGGGTGTGACCGAGAAGAGCCTGCGTGCTCACCGTCACAAGCTGGAAATCTTCCCGGTCTACAAGCGCGTCGACACCTGCGCTGCGGAATTCGCCACCGACACCGCTTACCTCTACTCGACGTACGAAGAAGAGTGCGAAGCCGCACCGTCGGGCCGCGACAAGATCATGATCCTGGGCGGCGGTCCGAACCGTATCGGCCAGGGCATCGAGTTCGACTACTGCTGCGTACACGCGGCACTGGCCCTGCGCGAAGACGGGTACGAGACCATCATGGTCAACTGCAACCCGGAAACCGTTTCCACCGACTACGACACCTCCGATCGCTTGTACTTCGAACCAGTGACCCTGGAAGACGTACTGGAAATCGTCCGCGTCGAGAAGCCAAAAGGCGTGATCGTCCAGTACGGCGGCCAGACCCCGCTGAAACTGGCGCGTGCCCTGGAAGCCGCTGGCGTGCCGATCATCGGCACCAGCCCTGACGCCATCGACCGTGCCGAAGACCGTGAGCGCTTCCAGCAAATGGTCCAGCGCCTGAACCTGCGTCAGCCACCAAACGCCACCGTGCGCAGCGAAGACGAAGCGATTCGTGCCGCCGCGAAGATCGGTTATCCGCTGGTGGTGCGCCCGTCCTATGTATTGGGCGGTCGTGCGATGGAAATCGTTTACGAAGAAGAAGAACTCAAGCGCTACCTGCGTGAAGCGGTTCAAGTTTCCAACGACAGCCCGGTGCTGCTGGATCACTTCCTCAACTGCGCCATCGAAATGGACGTGGACGCGGTTTGCGACGGCAAAGACGTCGTGATCGGCGCGATCATGCAGCACATCGAGCAGGCTGGTGTTCACTCCGGTGACTCCGCATGCTCGCTGCCACCATACTCGCTGCCGGCGCACATCCAGGACGAGATGCGTGAGCAGGTCAAGAAAATGGCCCTGGAACTGGGTGTGATCGGTCTGATGAACGTTCAGTTGGCGCTGCAAGGCGACGACATCTACGTCATCGAAGTCAACCCGCGCGCTTCCCGTACCGTACCGTTCGTGTCCAAGTGCATCGGTGTTTCCCTGGCTATGATCGCGGCTCGCGTGATGGCTGGTAAGACTCTGAAGGAAATCGGCTTCACCAAGGAAATCATTCCGAACTTCTACAGCGTGAAAGAGGCTGTGTTCCCGTTCGCCAAATTCCCAGGCGTTGACCCGATCCTCGGCCCAGAAATGAAGTCGACCGGTGAAGTGATGGGCGTGGGCGACACCTTCGGTGAAGCGTTCGCCAAGGCCCAGATGGGCGCCAGCGAAGTGCTGCCGACCGGCGGTACTGCGTTCATCAGCGTGCGTGACGACGACAAGCCGCTGGTTGCGGGCGTGGCCCGTGATCTGATCAACTTGGGCTTTGAAGTGGTTGCCACTGCCGGTACTGCCAAGCTGATCGAAGCCGCAGGCCTGAAAGTGCGCCGCGTGAACAAGGTGACCGAGGGCCGTCCACACGTGGTCGACATGATCAAGAATGACGAAGTCACCCTGATCATCAACACCACCGAAGGTCGTCAGTCGATCGCTGATTCTTATTCCATTCGTCGCAACGCTCTGCAGCACAAGATTTACTGCACCACCACCATTGCTGCTGGCGAAGCTATCTGCGAAGCGCTGAAGTTCGGTCCCGAGAAGACCGTACGCCGCTTGCAGGATCTACACGCAGGATTGAAGGCATGATCAAATACCCAATGACCGTCCAGGGCGCCAAAGCCCTGGAAGAGGAGCACGCTCACCTGACCAAGGTCGTTCGTCCGAAGCTCAGCCAGGACATCGGTACGGCCCGCGAGTTGGGTGACTTGAAGGAAAACGCCGAATACCACGCTGCTCGCGAGCAGCAGGGTATGGTCGAGGCGCGGATCCGTGACATCGAAGGCCGGATTCAGAATCAGGTCATCATCGATGTCACGACCATTCCGCACACCGGCAAAGTGATTTTCGGCACCACCGTCGAAATCGCCAACGTCGAGACGGATGAGCGCGTCACTTACCACATCGTGGGTGAGGATGAGGCTGACTTCAAACTCGGCAAGATTTCGGTCGGCTCGCCACTGGCCCGCGCCTTGATTGCCAAGGAAGAGGGTGATGTGGTCGCCGTGAAAACGCCTGGTGGCGTTATCGAGTACGAGATTGTCGAAGTTCGCCACATCTAAAGGCGTGCGCTCGCTCCGTGCGGGCGCCATGCTCTGGCAGCTGGCCCAGATGTTTTGGGTTGGCGGCCTGTGGTTGTTGCACATCGGTCTGCCGCCGGTGCTGGGTCAAATCGGCCTGGCACCGCTGCTGGTTGATGAAATCGCAGGCACGCTCAATGCGCTGATGGTCGGATTCTCAGCCGCGTGCGTGATTTTTCAGGCTTTGGTGCTGATACAGGCCGAGGGCCTTGCCAGTCTATGGCGCGATATTCGTGGGCAACTGCTGTTGATGGCGCTATATGCGTGCGGGATGTACATCGTCGTGCGCATCGGCTGGCCGGATGCGGTGCGTTGGCAGGTTTTCAGCTTTTTGATTCTGGGCTTCTCCGGGCTGGTGCTGGTATTGCAGCCGGTGCCGGGATGGAGTGGCAGGGTGCGCGAAGCACACCCGTAACCCTTGTCATCACTTGAAGCGATGAACGTTCGACAGTTGCTTGTTGACGCTGAAGTTCTTGCGGTAAATCAGTGCCATCTTGCCGATGACCTGAACCAGGTCCGCTTTGCCGACCTTGCACAGTTCTGCAATGGACGCCAGGCGCGACTCGCGATCGAGGATGTTGAGCTTGATCTTGATCAGCTCGTGATCCGCCAAAGCGCGTTCAAGTTCGGCTAGGACACCTTCAGTCAAACCGTTGTCTGCCACAATCAGAACTGGTTTCAGATGGTGGCCAATGGATTTGTACTGTTTCTTCTGCTCTTGAGTGAGCGGCATAATCTGACCCTTTCGTCTGGATTCTGTAAAATGGCGGCCATTTTACCCGAGGGTTCGTGACTCCGCCCAACTAATCACGACCCTTATCATCGAGGTGCCCAATGGCGCGTTCCAAGACAAGCCTTGAGTGGCTGAAAAGACATGTCAATGATCCCTACGTGAAGCAGGCGCAGAAGGACGGCTACCGCTCGCGTGCGAGTTACAAGCTTCTGGAGGTCCAAGAGAAATACAAGCTGATCCGTCCGGGTATGACCGTTGTCGACCTGGGTGCGGCGCCCGGTGGCTGGTCGCAGGTCACTAGCCGGCTGATCGGTGGGCAGGGGCGTCTGATCGCCTCGGACATCCTCGAAATGGACAGCATTCCGGACGTGACTTTCATCCAGGGTGACTTCACCCAGGACGAAGTGCTCGCTCAGATCCTGGAAGCCGTGGGTAATTCACAGGTGGACCTTGTGATTTCCGATATGGCCCCCAATATGAGTGGTACGCCTGAAGTGGACATGCCCAAAGCCATGTTCCTGTGTGAGCTGGCGCTTGACCTGGCGGAGCGGATACTCAAGCCTGGTGGTAATTTCGTGATCAAGATTTTTCAGGGTGAAGGTTTCGATGTTTACCTGAAGGACGCCCGTAAGAAATTCGACAAGATCCAGATGATCAAGCCGGACTCTTCTCGTGGCAGCTCTCGCGAGCAATACATGTTGGCTTGGGGATATCGCGGCCGCAGTGAGTAAAACGAGCTTTTTTGGCCGGGGCGATAGGTTTTTCGTATTTCGCCTCGCGTGCATAAGCGAATATTGTGTAGAAAGTGTTTCACAAAGGGTTACAGACGGCGCCTGCCAGAGTTGTAGGTAATGTAGTAAGTTAGGCCGGTGAATATCATGCGAAGCGCGCGCCACCAGCGGCGCTTGCTTCAGAGGGTAGTTAATTGAACGATATGGCAAAGAATCTGATCCTGTGGTTGATCATCGCGGCAGTCCTGGTGACGGTGATGAACAACTTCTCCAGCCCTAACGAGCCGCAGACCCTCAACTATTCCGACTTCATCCAGCAGGTCAAGGATGGCAAGGTCGAGCGCGTAGCGGTTGATGGCTACGTGATTACCGGCAAGCGCAACGATGGCGACAGCTTCAAGACCATTCGTCCGGCAATCCAGGACAACGGTTTGATCGGCGACCTGGTGGATAACCATGTCGTGGTCGAAGGCAAGCAGCCTGAACAGCAAAGCATCTGGACCCAACTCCTGGTTGCCAGCTTCCCGATCCTCGTGATCATCGCCGTGTTCATGTTCTTCATGCGGCAGATGCAGGGCGGTGCCGGTGGCAAGGGCGGGCCGATGAGCTTCGGCAAGAGCAAGGCGCGCCTGCTCTCTGAAGATCAGGTCAAAACCACTCTGGCTGACGTCGCTGGTTGCGATGAAGCCAAAGAGGAAGTCGGCGAGTTAGTCGAGTTTCTGCGGGATCCGGGCAAGTTCCAGCGTCTGGGCGGTCGCATTCCACGCGGCGTGCTGATGGTGGGTCCGCCGGGTACCGGTAAAACCTTGCTGGCCAAGGCGATTGCTGGCGAAGCCAAAGTGCCGTTCTTCACCATTTCCGGTTCCGATTTCGTCGAAATGTTCGTCGGTGTCGGTGCCAGCCGTGTTCGCGATATGTTCGAACAGGCCAAGAAACACGCTCCATGCATCATCTTTATCGACGAAATCGACGCCGTCGGTCGTCACCGTGGTGCCGGTATGGGCGGCGGTCATGACGAGCGCGAGCAGACTCTCAACCAGTTGCTGGTGGAGATGGACGGTTTCGAAATGAATGACGGCATCATCGTGATTGCCGCGACCAACCGTCCCGACGTACTGGACCCTGCACTGCTTCGTCCGGGCCGTTTCGACCGTCAGGTTGTGGTCGGTCTGCCGGATATCCGTGGTCGCGAACAGATTCTCAAGGTCCACATGCGCAAAGTGCCAATGGGTGACGACGTCGCTCCGGCCGTGATCGCTCGTGGTACTCCGGGCTTCTCGGGTGCTGATCTGGCCAACCTGGTCAACGAAGCATCGTTGTTCGCTGCCCGTGCCGGCAAGCGCATCGTCGAGATGAAAGAGTTCGAACTGGCCAAAGACAAGATCATGATGGGTGCCGAGCGCAAATCCATGGTCATGTCCGAGAAAGAAAAGCAGAACACCGCTTATCACGAAGCCGGCCACGCCATTGTTGGTCGCGTCGTGCCTGAGCATGATCCGGTCTACAAGGTGTCGATCATTCCGCGCGGTCGTGCGCTGGGTGTGACCATGTTCCTGCCGGAAGAAGATCGCTACAGCCTGTCCAAGCGTGCGCTGATCAGCCAGATCTGCTCGCTGTACGGTGGTCGTATCGCTGAAGAAATGACCCTGGGCTTCGATGGTGTTACTACCGGTGCATCCAACGACATCATGCGTGCCAGCCAGATTGCGCGGAACATGGTGACCAAGTGGGGCCTGTCCGAGAAACTCGGTCCGTTGATGTACGCCGAAGAAGAGGGTGAAGTGTTCCTCGGTCGTGGCGGTGGCGGTCAGAGTGCGAGCTTCTCGGGCGAGACAGCGAAGCTGATCGACTCTGAAGTGCGCAGCATCATTGATCAGTGCTACGGCACAGCTAAGCAGATCCTCACGGACAACCGTGACAAGCTCGACGCCATGGCTGACGCCCTGATGAAGTACGAAACGATCGACGCCGAGCAGATCGACGACATCATGGCGGGGCGCACCCCGCGCGAACCGCGTGATTGGTCGGGTGGTACCGGTACGTCCGGAACGCCTCCGGCGGTGCAGGATGAGCGTCCGCAAACACCTATCGGCGGTCCGGCTGCTGACGTTTAAGGTTTGAAATGACTTCTGTTCAGTCCTCGACCCGGTTGCCTTGCGGCAACCGGGTTCTTGATTTGGCCCAGACGCATGTCATGGGCATTCTCAATGTCACTCCCGATTCTTTCTCCGATGGTGGCCAATACAGCCAGCTCGATGCGGCTTTGCGCCATGCTGAAGCCATGGTTGCGGCCGGCGCGACGCTCATTGATGTTGGTGGTGAATCGACACGGCCAGGCGCCAGGGCGGTTTCACCGCTGGAAGAGCTGGAGCGCGTTGCGCCGATCGTCGAGCGGATACATCGCGAGCTGGATGTGATTATTTCCGTCGATACCTCCACGCCAGCCGTCATGCGCGAAACCGCACGGCTGGGGGCTGGGTTGATCAATGACGTGCGCTCATTGCGCCGCGATGGAGCTCTGGATGCGGCGGCAGCCACGGGTTTGCCTGTGTGCCTGATGCATATGCTCGGTGAGCCGGGCGACATGCAGGACAACCCGCAGTACCGGGACGTTACGAAAGAGGTGGGCGAGTTTCTTGCCGAACGCATGGCTCAGTGTGAGGCAGTGGGTATTCCGGCTGAACGGATCATTCTCGATCCGGGTTTTGGTTTCGCCAAAACCTTGCAGCACAATCTAAGCTTATTCAAACATATGGAAGCTTTGCATGCCTTGGGGCGGCCCCTTTTGGTCGGGGTTTCGCGAAAGAGCATGATAGGGCAGGCCTTGAATCGCCCGCTGGGTGAGCGCTTGTATGGTGGTCTCGCGCTCGCGGCGCTGGCTTCGAACAAGGGTGCGCGTATATTGCGCGTCCATGATGTAGCCGAAACAGTCGATGTGGTGAGGATGATCGCCGCAGTGGAATCAGCCGAATAAGAATGATGGAGCACTTATGACTAAGAAATATTTTGGCACCGACGGCATTCGTGGTCGGGTCGGTGAGTACCCGATCACTCCTGACTTCATGCTCAAGCTGGGCTGGGCCGCGGGCATGGCATTTCGCAAGATGGGTGCCTGCAAGGTGCTGGTCGGCAAGGACACGCGGATTTCCGGATACATGTTTGAATCGGCACTTGAGGCCGGGCTGACTTCGGCGGGTGCCGATGTGATGCTCCTGGGCCCGATGCCGACTCCGGCCATCGCTTACCTGACGCGTACCTTCCACGCTGAAGCCGGTATTGTGATCAGTGCTTCGCACAATCCGCATGACGACAACGGCATCAAGTTTTTCTCCGGCAAGGGCACCAAGCTTCCGGATGAAGTCGAGCACATGATCGAAGAGTTGCTCGATACCCCGATGACAGTGGTTGAGTCGAGCAAAATCGGCAAGGTCTCGCGAATTAACGACGCTTCCGGCCGCTACATTGAATTCTGCAAAAGCAGTGTGCCAACCGGTACCAGTTTCGCGGGTCTGAAAATCGTTATCGACTGCGCCCATGGAGCGACCTACAAGGTTGCGCCTAGCGTTTTCCGGGAGCTAGGCGCCGAGGTCGTGGTGCTGTCCGCGCAACCCAATGGTTTGAACATCAATGAAAATTGCGGTTCGACACACATGGGGCAGTTGCAGGCAGCCGTTCTGGCCGAGCACGCCGATCTGGGTATCGCGTTTGATGGTGATGGTGACCGTGTTCTGATGGTCGATCACACCGGCGCCATCGTCGATGGCGACGAGTTGCTGTACATCATTGCCCGCGATCTGCATGAGCGCGACAAGCTGCAAGGCGGCGTAGTCGGTACGCTGATGAGCAACCTGGGGCTGGAATTGGCCCTGGCGGACCTGGCGATTCCATTTGTGCGGGCCAATGTCGGTGACCGTTATGTCATCGCTGATCTGCTTGAGCGTAATTGGCTGGTCGGCGGCGAGAACTCCGGCCATATCGTTTGCTTCAATCACACCACGACCGGTGATGCGATTATCGCAGCGCTACAGGTGCTGATGGCGCTGAAGACTCGTTCCGAAGGCTTGGGTCAGGCTCGTCAGGCGCTGCGCAAATGCCCTCAGGTGCTGATCAACGTGCGTTTTGGCGGTGGTGCGAGCCCTCTTGATCACCCATCGGTGAAAGAGGCCAGCGAGCGTGTGACCAAGGCCATGGCGGGGCGCGGGCGGGTACTGTTGCGCAAGTCCGGAACGGAGCCGCTGGTACGCGTCATGGTTGAAGGCGAAGACGAAACGCAGGTTCGTGGCTACGCCGAAGAGCTGGCAAAACTGGTTACTGAAGTTTCTGCCTGAATTCGGCTTGCCAGCCATGATTGTGTTGGGTAACATCTGCGCCCACTTTGACCGACGAGGTACAGCATGCGTCGCCCTATGGTAGCTGGTAACTGGAAGATGCACGGTACCCGCGCCAGCGTCGCTGAGCTGATCAACGGCCTTCGTGACTTGGCCTTGCCGAGCGGTGTTGATGTCGCGGTATTCCCGTCCTGCCTGCATATCAATCAAGTGATTGACGGCTTGCAAGAAAAGTCGATTTCGGTCGGCGCGCAGAATGCTGCGGTGGAATCAGGACAAGGTGCGTTGACTGGTGAAGTTGCACCGAGTCAGTTGGTGGATGCAGGTTGTTCCCTGGTGCTTGTCGGGCACTCCGAGCGCCGCCAGATTTTGGGCGAGCAGGACGCAGTGCTGATCCGCAAGTTCGCAGCGGCACAGGCAAGTGGCTTGATCCCGGTGTTGTGTGTAGGGGAGACCCTCGAGCAGCGCGAAGCGGGGAAGACTGTCGAAGTCGTCTCGCGTCAGCTGGGCAGCATCATCGACGAGTTGGGTGTCGGTGTATTTGCAAATGCAGTAATTGCTTACGAGCCGGTCTGGGCCATTGGCACCGGGCTGACTGCTTCGCCGCAGCAGGCGCAGGATGTGCACGCAGCCATCCGTGCCCAGTTGGCGGCAGAGAATTCTGAAGTCGCACAAGGTGTGCGGCTTCTATACGGCGGCAGCGTGAAGGCGGCCAATGCGGTCGAACTGTTCGGCATGCCGGATATCGATGGGGGCCTCATTGGTGGGGCTTCCCTGAATGCAGATGAGTTCGGTGCGATCTGTCGCGCCGCGGGAAACTGAAAAAATGCTGGAAACAGTCGTAGTCGTTTTTCATCTGCTGGGTGCATTGGGCGTAGTTGCTCTCGTATTGCTGCAGCAGGGTAAAGGTGCGGATGCTGGCGCGTCTTTCGGAGCAGGTGCTTCAAATACTGTGTTCGGAAGCCAAGGTTCCTCTACCTTTCTTAGTAAGTTTACTGCTATACTTGCCGCAGGTTTTTTCATAACCAGCTTGGGGTTAGGATACTTTGCTAAAGAGAAGGCTCACCAGCTGACTCAAGTAGGTCTCCCAAATCCAGCGGTACTGGAAGTTCCAAAGCAACAACCGGCTTCTGATGATGTCCCGGTGCTTCAAGAGCAAAAGTCGGCTACTCCAGCGACTGACGTGCCTCCAGCTCAAGAGCAGAAGTAAGAAGGTTTAAAACGTAGTATTGCCGAGGTGGTGGAATTGGTAGACACGCAACCTTGAGGTGGTTGTGCCCATAGGGTGTAGGGGTTCGAGTCCCCTTCTCGGTACCAATTAGTCAGGAGAGCCCGCTGTTGCGGGCTTTCTTGCAGGTGGAAGGTTACATTGACCCTGTAGGGGATCGGTCGTATACTTCCGCCCCAGCTTTGTCGCGGGGTGGAGCAGTCTGGTAGCTCGTCGGGCTCATAACCCGAAGGTCGTCGGTTCAAATCCGGCCCCCGCAACCAGTTTAAGGAGCCCCTTTTAAGGGGCTTTTTGTTAGCTGGACACTTTCAACGCCGCTGTTCGACGGCGTTTCAAGGATGGGCGTTTCGCCCATTTTTTTATTTTGCATAGCATGCACATACATGCACTAGGGGGTTCAGGTGTCGAGCAAGCTAGAAGAGTTGCAGGCCTTGCTGGCCCCGGTGGTCGTGGCCCTAGGCTATGAATGCTGGGGTATTGAGTTTTCGGCCCAGGGTCGTCACTCGATGTTGCGCGTTTATATCGATAAAGAGGGCGGCGTGCTGGTGGACGATTGCGCCATTGTCAGCCGTCAGATCAGCGGTGTGCTGGATGTTGAAGATCCAATCTCCGTTGAATACACCCTTGAAGTTTCCTCGCCTGGCATGGAACGCCCTCTGTTCACTCTTGAGCAGTTTGCAAAATTTGCCGGTGAACAAGTGAAGATCAAGCTGCGCTCGCCTTTTGAAGGTCGACGCAACTTTCAGGGCCTTCTGCGCGGCGTAGAAGAGCAGGATGTAGTGGTGCAGGTAGAAGACCATGAGTTCCTGTTGCCGATCGATATGATCGACAAGGCCAACATTATTCCCAGTTTTGACTGAGACGCGGATCCCGCGGATCCAATGGCTTGCGAAAGGCGAGGCGTACGATGAGCAAAGAAGTACTGCTGGTTGTTGAGTCGGTATCCAACGAAAAGGGTGTACCGGCAAACGTAATTTTTGAAGCGCTGGAGCTGGCTCTGGCCACTGCTACCAAAAAGCGTTTCGAGGACGAAGTCGATCTGCGTGTGGAAATCAATCGCCACACCGGTGCTTACGAGACTTTCCGTCGCTGGACGGTCGTCGAAGAAGCTGATCTGGACGATCCGGCCATCGAAACCTGGCCGAGCAAGGTTGCTGAAACGCATCCTGGCGCCAAGGTCGGTGACGTTGTCGAAGAGAAAATCGAGTCCATCGAATTCGGCCGCATCGCTGCACAGACTGCCAAGCAAGTCATCGTGCAGAAGGTTCGCGAAGCCGAGCGCGCTCAGGTTGTTGACGCTTACCGCGAGCGCCTGGGTGAAATCATCTCCGGCACCGTGAAAAAAGTGACCCGCGACAACGTGATCGTCGATCTGGGCAACAACGCTGAAGCGTTGCTGGCTCGTGAAGACATCATTTCTCGCGAAACATTCCGGGTTGGCGTGCGTCTGCGTGCGCTGCTCAAGGAAATCCGCACCGAGAACCGCGGCCCGCAGCTGATCCTGTCGCGTACCGCGCCGGAAATGCTGATCGAGTTGTTCCGCATCGAAGTGCCGGAAATTGCAGAAGGCCTGATCGAAGTAATGGCTGCCTCCCGTGATCCGGGTTCGCGCGCCAAGATCGCCGTCCGCTCCAAGGACAAACGCATCGACCCGCAGGGCGCTTGCATCGGTATGCGCGGTTCGCGCGTCCAGGCAGTGTCGGGCGAGTTGGGCGGTGAGCGTGTGGACATCGTCCTGTGGGACGACAACCCGGCTCAGTTCGTAATCAACGCCATGTCCCCGGCTGAGGTTGCGGCAATTATCGTTGACGAAGATGCCCATGCAATGGACATCGCCGTTGGCGCAGACAATCTGGCTCAGGCCATCGGTCGCGGTGGTCAGAACGTGCGTCTGGCTAGCCAGTTGACTGGCTGGACCCTGAATGTGATGACCGAATCGGACATCCAGGCTAAGCAGCAAGCAGAAACCGGTGACATCCTGCGCAACTTCATCGACGAGCTGGAAGTCGACGAAGATCTGGCACAGGTGCTGGTAGATGAAGGCTTCACCAGCCTGGAAGAGATTGCCTACGTACCGTTGGAAGAAATGCTCAACATCGACGGCTTTGACGAAGACACCGTCAACGAGCTTCGCGCTCGTGCCAAGGATCGTTTGTTGACCAAAGCCATCGCTACTGAGGAAAAGCTGGCAGACGCCCATCCGGCCGAAGACCTGCTCTCGCTTGAGGGTATGGACAAGGATTTGGCGATGGAACTGGCGGTGCGCGGCGTAATTACCCGCGAAGACCTGGCCGAGCAGTCTATTGACGACCTGCTCGACATCGACGGCATTGACGATGATCGTGCCGGCAAGTTGATCATGGCCGCCCGAGCCCACTGGTTCGAGTAATTAGGCGCGGCCTGAGGAGAGAAGTGCATGACGCAAGTCACGGTGAAACAACTGGCCGATGAGGTCAAAACACCGGTAGAGCGCCTGTTGCAGCAGATGCGTGAGGCAGGTCTGCCGCACACCGCCGCCGAAGAAAGTGTGACTGACAGTGAGAAGCAATCTTTGCTGACTCACTTGAAAAGCAGCCACAAGGCGAAAGTGGAAGAACCACGCAAGATTACGCTGCAGCGTAAAACCACCAGCACCCTGCGTGTTGCTGGCAGCAAAAGCATCAGCGTTGAAGTACGCAAGAAGAAAGTCTTCGTACAGCGCAGCCCGGAAGAAATCGAAGCCGAGCGCAAGCGTGAAATGGATGAACGTCGCGCAGTAGAAAATGCTGCACGTCAGAAGGCTGAAGAAGAAGCCAAGCGTCGCGCCGAAGAAGAAGCGCGTCGCCAGCCTGCTGCTGCGCCGACCGCTCCAGCCGAACCTGTTGCCGCACCTGTTGCAGTGGCAGAGCCTGTGCGTGAAAGTGCACCGGTCGTGGCTGCAGCACCAGCTGCCGACGCTCGCAAGCGTGACGAACCACGCCGTCCGGACAAACCACGTGCCGACGATAATAATCGTCGCGGTAGTGGCGATGGCGAGCGCAAAAACGCTCCGCATCGTGCTTCGGTCAAAGAGAAAGCGCCTGCACCACGCGTTGCCCCACGTACTACCGACGAAGAAAGCGATGGCTTCCGTCGTGGTGGTCGCGGCAAGGCCAAGCTGAAGAAGCGCAACGCCCACGGTTTCCAGAGCCCAACCGGCCCTGTCGTGCGCGAAGTGAAGATCGGCGAGACCATCACTGTGGGCGATCTGGCCCAGCAGATGTCGGTCAAGGCTGCTGAAATCATCAAGTTCATGTTCAAACTGGGTACTCCAGCGACCATCAACCAGGTACTGGATCAGGAAACTGCCCAACTGGTTGCTGAAGAGCTGGGCCACAAAGTGACCCTGGTCAGCGACACCGCCCTGGAAGATTCCCTGGCCGAGTCCCTGAAGTTTGAAGGTGAGGCGGTTTCCCGTGCTCCAGTCGTGACCGTAATGGGCCACGTTGACCACGGTAAAACTTCCCTGCTCGACTACATCCGTCGTGCCAAGGTTGCTGCTGGCGAAGCCGGTGGTATCACCCAGCACATCGGCGCATACCACGTTGAAACCGACCGTGGCATGGTGACGTTCCTCGATACCCCAGGTCACGCCGCGTTTACCGCAATGCGTGCCCGTGGTGCCAAGGCGACCGACATCGTGATCCTGGTGGTTGCAGCGGACGACGGCGTGATGCCGCAGACCATCGAAGCTGTTCAGCATGCCAAGGCCGCCGGTGTTCCGCTGGTCGTGGCTGTGAACAAGATCGACAAGCCGGGCGCCGATCTCGATCGCATCCGTAGCGAACTGTCGGTACACGGCGTGACGTCGGAAGAGTGGGGTGGTGACACTCCATTCGTACCAGTCTCGGCGAAGATGGGTACTGGCGTCGACGAACTGCTCGAAGCCGTATTGCTGCAAGCCGAAGTTCTGGAACTGACTGCAACTCCATCGGCTCCTGGCCGTGGTGTCGTGGTTGAATCGCGTCTGGACAAGGGCCGTGGCCCGGTGGCTACCGTTCTGGTTCAAGACGGTACCCTGCGTCAAGGCGACATGGTCCTGGTCGGTTCGAACTATGGCCGTGTACGTGCCATGCTCGACGAGAACGGCAAGCCAATCAAGGAAGCCGGTCCAGCCATCCCTGTCGAGATTCTCGGCCTGGACGGTACCCCGGACGCTGGCGACGAGATGAGCGTGGTTGCCGACGAGAAGAAAGCCCGTGAAGTGGCTCTGTTCCGTCAAGGCAAGTTCCGCGAAGTCAAACTGGCTCGCGCTCACGCTGGCAAGCTGGAAAACATCTTCGAAAACATGGGTCAGGAAGAGAAGAAGACGCTCAACATCGTCCTCAAATCCGACGTCCGTGGTTCGTTGGAAGCGTTGAACGGTGCCTTGAATGGCCTGGGCAACGACGAAGTGCAAGTGCGCGTAGTGGGTGGCGGTGTCGGTGGTATCACCGAATCCGACGCCAACCTGGCACTGGCCTCCAACGCTGTACTGTTCGGCTTCAACGTGCGTGCCGATGCCGGCGCTCGCAAGATCGTCGAGCAGGAAGGTCTGGATATGCGTTACTACAACGTAATCTACGACATCATCGAAGACGTCAAGAAAGCCCTGACCGGTATGCTCGGCAGCGATGTTCGCGAGAACATCCTGGGTATCGCCGAAGTGCGTGACGTGTTCCGTTCGCCGAAGTTTGGCGCGATCGCCGGTTGCATGGTTATCGAAGGTGTTGTTCACCGTAACCGTCCAATCCGTGTACTGCGTGAAGACATCGTTATCTTCGAAGGCGAGCTGGAATCCCTGCGCCGCTTCAAGGATGACGCTTCCGAAGTCCGTGCCGGCATGGAATGCGGTATCGGCGTGAAGAGCTACAACGACGTCAAAGTCGGTGACAAGATCGAAGTCTTCGAGAAGGTTCAGGTTGCTCGCAGCCTCTAACTCGCGCACTTCAAGAGCCGTGATGGCCAGCCGCATGCAACTGTGCGGCGCATCGCCCGGACTCTAAACGCAACGCCCGGTCTGGCTTCTGTCAGGCCGGGCGTTTGCCGCTTTCAGACCTTGCGGGTTTCACCGTGGGGCAGTTACAGGTAACAAGACATGGCAAAAGAATATAGCCGTACCCAACGTATCGGCGATCAGATGCAGCGCGAGCTGGCCCAACTGATCCGTCGCGAAGTCAAAGACCCGCGCGTCGGCCTGGTCACCATTACTGCTGTGGAAGTCAGCCGTGACGTCGGTCACGCGAAGATTTTCATTACCGTGATGGGGCAGGACAGCGCCGAAGACATCGCACAAAGCATCAAGGTGCTGAACTCCGCCGCCGGTTTCCTGCGGATGCAGTTAGCTCGTGAAATGAAGCTGCGCAGCGTTCCACAGTTGCACTTCCACTACGACGAGAGCGTCGTACGCGGTGCGCACCTGTCGGCATTGATCGAGCGCGCAGTGGCTGAAGACAATCAGCATCCGGTTGCGGCAGAAGCCGAAGACACCAAGGAGTAATCGGTGGCTCAGGTCAAACGTATCCGTCGTAACGTCAGCGGCATCATCCTGCTCGACAAACCGCTGGGGTTTACTTCCAACGCGGCCTTGCAGAAGGTTCGCTGGTTGCTCAACGCCGAGAAGGCCGGACACACCGGCAGTCTCGATCCCTTGGCCACCGGTGTGCTGCCGTTGTGCTTCGGCGAGGCCACCAAGTTCTCGCAATACCTGCTTGATTCCGACAAGGGTTACGAAACCCTGGCGCAATTGGGCAAAACCACCACCACGGCGGATGCCGAGGGTGAGGTTTTGCAGGAGCGCCCGGTGACCGTTGGTCGCGCCGATGTCGAAGCTGCTTTGCCGGGTTTTCGCGGTCAAATCAGTCAGATACCGCCGATGTACTCGGCACTCAAGCGTGATGGGCAACCGCTGTACAAGCTGGCCCGTGCTGGCGAAGTAGTGGAGCGTGAACCGCGTTCTGTTACTATTGCGCGCTTGGAATTGCTGGCCTTCGAAGGTGATACTGCGCGACTGGCAGTGGATTGCAGCAAAGGCACCTATATTCGTACCCTGGTGGAGGATATTGGTGAACAACTCGGTTGTGGCGCTTACGTGGCAGAATTGCGACGTACCCAGGCCGGGCCTTTCACGCTAGCCCAGACGGTTACCCTGGAAGAGCTGGAAGCGGTACATGCCGAAGGCGGCAACGAAGCGGTCGATCGCTTCCTGATGCCATCGGACAGCGGCCTGCTGGATTGGCCACTGCTGCAATTCTCGGAAGCGAGCGCGTTCTACTGGCTCAACGGCCAGCCGGTACGTGCCCCGGATGCTCCGAAGTTCGGCATGGTGCGGGTACAGGATCACAATGGTCGCTTCATCGGTATCGGTGAAGTGAGCGAAGACGGGCGCATCGCGCCACGTCGACTGATTCGGTCAGAATGACCGAACGAGGGTGGCTGTTAACAGGCACGGTCACTACTCATTTTTAGATACAGGGATTTGTCCCTGGCCTGTTGAAACTGTTTTTCTGAAACAGTTTCCTGATAAAAGGATTGCCTCATGGCTCTCGACGTTCAAGAAAAAGCTCAAATCGTAGCTGACTACCAGCAAGCTGTTGGTGACACTGGTTCGCCAGAAGTGCAAGTTGCACTGCTGACCGCCAACATCAACAAACTGCAAGGTCACTTCAAGGCCAACGGTAAAGATCACCACTCCCGTCGTGGTCTGATCCGCATGGTTAACCAGCGTCGTAAGCTGCTGGACTACCTGAAAGGCAAAGACGTGAGCCGTTACAGCGCTCTGATCGGTCGCCTGGGTCTGCGTCGCTAATAAGCGATTGCGCTAGAGGTTGGTTGTCTGTCGTGCGTCAGCGGTTTTCCGCCGGCGCATGGCAGGCTCCCAGCCTCAAGTTTTATCTGGATGTCTGCTTTACTGCTTTACCTGTGTGAGTACACCCGGACAACCGGTCGGGCCGATTCCCGACATTGCCCAAGAATTTCGCAAGAAACCCGTTTCCCCAAGAGCCACAAAAGAAGGTAGGACACCGTGAACCCGGTAATCAAAAAATTCCAGTTCGGTCAGTCGACCGTTACCCTCGAGACTGGCCGTATCGCCCGTCAGGCCTCCGGCGCAGTATTGGTCACCGTTGACGACGACGTCAGCGTATTGGTGACCGTAGTCGGTGCCAAACAAGCCGATCCAGGCAAGGGCTTCTTCCCTCTGTCTGTTCACTACCAGGAAAAGACTTACGCTGCCGGTAAGATCCCTGGCGGTTTCTTCAAGCGTGAAGGCCGTCCTTCCGAGAAAGAAACCCTGACTTCCCGACTGATCGACCGTCCGATCCGTCCGCTGTTCCCAGAAGGTTTCATGAACGAAGTGCAGGTTGTCTGCACCGTCGTTTCCACCAGCAAGAAGACCGATCCGGACATCGCTGCGATGATCGGTACCTCGGCTGCGCTGGCAATCTCCGGTATTCCTTTCGATGGCCCGATCGGCGCAGCCCGCGTCGCTTTCCACGAAAGCACCGGCTACCTGCTGAACCCGACTTACGAGCAACAAGCTGCTTCGAGCCTGGACATGGTCGTTGCCGGTACTTCGGACGCTGTGCTGATGGTTGAATCGGAAGCCAAAGAGCTGACCGAAGACCAGATGCTGGGCGCGGTACTGTTTGCTCACGACGAGTTCCAGGTTGTGATCAACGCTGTTAAAGAACTGGCTGCCGAAGCTGCCAAGCCAACCTGGACCTGGGCTCCTGCGCCAGAAGCCACCGAACTGCTGGGCGCTATCCGTGCCGAGTTCGGCGAAGCGATCTCCCAGGCTTACACCATCACCGTCAAGGCCGACCGTTACGCTCGCCTGGGCGAGTTGAAGGATCAGGTTGTTGCCAAGCTGTCCGGTGAAGAAGGCCAGCCTTCGTCCAGCGAAGTCAAAGCGGCTTTCGGCGAAATCGAATACCGCACCGTTCGCGAAAACATCGTAAACGGCAAGCCACGTATCGACGGTCGCGACACCAAGACCGTACGTCCGCTGAACATCGAAGTCGGCGTTCTGCCAAAGACCCACGGCTCGGCTCTGTTCACCCGTGGTGAAACCCAGGCTCTGGTTGTTGCGACTCTGGGCACCGCCCGTGACGCACAGCTGCTGGACACCCTGGAAGGCGAGAAAAAAGACCCGTTCATGCTGCACTACAACTTCCCTCCGTTCTCGGTGGGCGAGTGTGGTCGCATGGGTGGTGCTGGTCGTCGTGAAATCGGTCACGGCCGTCTGGCCCGTCGTTCGGTTTCGGCCATGCTGCCTGCCGCTGACGTGTTCCCGTACACCATCCGCGTTGTTTCGGAAATCACCGAATCCAACGGTTCCAGCTCGATGGCTTCCGTTTGCGGTGCTTCCCTGGCCCTGATGGACGCTGGTGTACCGATGAAGGCACCGGTTGCCGGTATCGCCATGGGTCTGGTTAAAGAAGGCGAGAAATTCGCAGTCCTGACCGACATCCTGGGCGACGAAGACCACCTGGGCGACATGGACTTCAAAGTAGCCGGTACCGCTAAAGGCGTTACTGCGCTGCAGATGGACATCAAGATCAAGGGCATCACCGAAGAGATCATGGAGATCGCTCTGGGCCAAGCCCTGGAAGCGCGCCTGAACATCCTCGGCCAGATGAACCAGATCATCGGCCAGTCGCGTACCGAACTGTCGGCCAACGCACCGACCATGATCGCGATGAAAATCGACACCGACAAAATCCGTGATGTCATCGGTAAAGGCGGCGCGACCATTCGTGCGATCTGTGAAGAGACCAAGGCTTCGATTGATATCGAAGACGACGGCTCGATCAAGATCTTCGGCGAAACCAAGGAAGCGGCTGAAGCTGCACGTCAGCGCGTTCTGGGCATCACCGCTGAGGCTGAAATCGGCAAGATCTACGTCGGTAAGGTTGAGCGCATCGTCGACTTCGGCGCATTCGTCAACATCCTGCCGGGCAAGGACGGTCTGGTTCACATCTCCATGCTGAGCGACGCTCGCGTAGAGAAAGTGACCGACATCCTGAAAGAAGGCCAGGAAGTGGAAGTACTGGTACTGGACGTGGACAACCGCGGCCGTATCAAGCTGTCCATCAAAGACGTAGCAGCAGCCAAGGCTTCGGGCGTTTAATCACCCGCCAGGCTTGTCCGCTTCAGCGTTGTAAAAAAGGCCCCGCAGTGAAAACTGCGGGGCCTTTTTTTATCCGGTGAAAAACCGGGATACGGGTCGAAGTTGCCGGTATTGCTTCGCGATGCTAGGTTTAGCCCACTGCCCGTGTAGCTCAGTCGGTAGAGCAGCGCACTCGTAACGCGAAGGTCGCAGGTTCGATTCCTGTCTCGGGCACCATCCCCGTTTACTTCACCTTGCTTCTCAAATCGTCGACAGTGCGTTTGAGCTGATCCATTTCGCGATCCTGATCACTGACTTCCCGTTTGAGATTCGATATTTCGCTGTTGCTGGAGCTCGAGCTGGAACCGCTGTTGCGCTTCAACTCTTCGACCTGCTTGCTCAGATTTTCCAGATCACGCTCCTGCTCGTTGACGGTGCGCTTGAGCTCGTCGATCTCTTTGCCGCTTGAACTTGAGCTGGAACCGCTGCTGCGCTTGAGTTCTTCGATCTGGCGCGCTTGATCGTTGAGGGTGGTTTGCATCGCCTTCAGGTCGCTGACGTCGAAATCTGTCTTGACCATGACGTCTTTGCCATACTCACTTTGAATCGCTGTGATTTTGCCGCTGGAAGACGAGTAGCCATTACTCAATTCAATGCCGGCCAGTGCCGTTCCCGGTAGCGCCAGCATCCCCAGCAGTGCCGTGATTGTGGTGGCTGACAGTGCAGACGAAAGCTTCGAAAAACTACGCATCACTTGAGTTCCATGTGGGGTGCTATATGGCACATCGCTATGACTCGGGGCCTTATCTAATGTTCCCGAGTGCCACCGGCGGTGAATGCTTTTTTTTGTGGATGGATGTAAAGAGTCGTGTAAATCGTCCGACAAAAGTCCTATATTCGGTGCCTGCATGAGCTTCGCCCAGCAGTTTTCAGATGATCCCGAATGGTTCTGAAGGCCAGACAAACCGGGCTGCAAACGGTTTTTTGCGTCAGAGAGATCCTTGATGATCCAGATCCATCTTCCATTCCCATGATCAGCGAGAACGCCATGACCGTGAAAGAATTGACTCAAGAAAAACGACACGAAGAAGCCCTGAAAAAATACATGCTGGATGCGCCCCAACTGATAGACGAGATCAAGGACCTGCCGGCCGACGATCAGAAAGACCAGATTCAGTGGGCTTTCGAGGATGAGGCCGAAGCCCAGGGCTTGCAGCCGTGGGAACTGACGCTCAAGTACACATCAAGTCCCGAAGAATTCGAGGCTGCCCGCCTGGCGTTGCACAAAGAGGCCGCCGAGGTCTTGGGTGTCGAGTGGGAAGAGTACTGCGAGATGAACAATCTGGTGGTTTGACGAAAACTCTAACTGACCCGCTTTTGTAGGCGCGAGGCTTGCCCGCGATAGCGTCCTTGAGATCGCTATCGCCGGCAAACCGTGCTCCTACAGGTTTGCTGTGCGGGTCAGAGACTCAGTCGCATCGACAAATCAACGGCCTTCACATCCTTGGTCATCGCGCCAATCGAGATGTAGTCCACACCGGTTTCGGCGATCGGTAGCAGGGTGCTTTCGTTGATCCCGCCACTGGCTTCCAGTTTTGCCTTGCCGCCGTTCAAGCGTACGGCTTCGCGCATGTCATCCAGGCTCAGTTCGTCGAGCATGATGATGTCGGCGCCGGCCGCCAGGGCCTCTTTGAGCTCAATCAGGCTTTCCACTTCAATCTCCACCGGTTTGCCCGGCGCGATCTTGTGTGCGGCGGCGATGGCCTGCGCGATGCCACCGCACGCGGCGATATGGTTTTCCTTGATCAGGAAGGCGTCATACAGGCCGATGCGATGGTTGTGGCAACCGCCGCAGGTCACGGCGTACTTTTGCGCCAGGCGCAGACCCGGCAAGGTCTTGCGGGTGTCCAGCAGTTTCACCTGAGTCCGGGCCACGAAGTCGGCCAGATACTGCGCGCGGGTGGCTACGCCGGACAACAGTTGCAGGAAATTCAGCGCGCTGCGTTCACCGGTCAGCAGCGAACGAGCCGGGCCTTCGAGGTGGAACAACACTTGATTGGGCTTGACCCGCTCGCCATCGGCGACCTGCCAGTGCACTGCAACCCGCGGGTCCAGTTGCCGAAACACGTTATCCACCCAGGCAGTACCGCAGATGACGGCGGCGTCGCGGGTGATGATGGTGGCTTTGGCCAGGCGTTCGGCCGGGATCAATTGCGCGGTGATGTCGCCGCTGCCGACGTCTTCGAGCAACGCACGGCGCACGTTGGCTTCGATTTCGGCGGTCAAATCGGCGAGACGTAGATTCGGCATAACGGGCTCCACAAACAAAGTGGCCCGATTATAGGGCCATGGCGCGGAGCAACCCAAGGCATCCGAGACGTTGCCATCGCTCTGAAGCCTGCATTTGGTCGATTCCCTCCAGCAACCGGGCTCTTGAAGCGGTGATCGGCAATCTGCGAGCACTCAATCGCGGCAAGTGATCGCGTCCTGAGGGGCTATCGCGGCATACTGGGCTCCAACACAGTCATCGTTGAAGGAAACGGTATGCAGTTGGACCCCGCGAGCGGTTGGTGTCAAGAGGTGCGTTTGTGCCCCTCACCCAACTTCAATGCGCGCCCCACGGGCGAAATTTCCCTGCTGGTGATCCACAACATCAGCCTGCCGCCGGCGCAATTCGCCACGGGCAAGGTGCAGGAGTTTTTCCAGAATCGTCTGGATGTCACGGAGCACCCTTACTTTGAGGGGATTGCCGATCTGCGGGTGTCTGCGCACTTTTTGATCGAGCGTGATGGCGCGGTCACTCAGTTTGTATCCTGCCTTGAGCGCGCCTGGCACGCTGGCGTTTCGGTTTTCGAGGGGCGGGAAACCTGTAACGATTTTTCCCTGGGCATTGAGCTGGAGGGCACGGATGATCTGCCGTTCACCGATGCTCAGTACGACGCATTGATTGCCCTGACCCGGCAACTGCAAAACGTCTTCACGGCCATTACTCCACAGCGTATTTGCGGGCATAGCGACATTGCGCCCGGGCGCAAGACCGATCCGGGACCGGCGTTCGAATGGGCACGCTATCGCGCGGCGCTGGCTGAAGCCGCAGTGGAAAAAGAGGAGCGACAATGAGTTTTCTGGTGTTGCTGTTGGCGGTATGGATCGAGAAGTTCTCGGCCTTGCGCCACCAGATTCAGCGAGATGGCGGTTGGGTGCGCGAGCTGCATAAACTCGAGTCCAGCCCGCGCCTGGCGAAAAAGCCATGGCTGGTTTTGCTCGTGCTGGTGTTGTTGCCGGTTGCGCTGTTGGGGTTGCTGTTGCTGGTATTGGACCCGGTGGCTTACGGCTTGCTGGCGTTGCCGGTGCATCTGCTGGTGGTGATTTACAGTCTGGGGCGTGGCGATCTGCTGGCCGGCCTCGGACCATTTCGAGACGCCTGGCGCCGGGAAGACCTGCAAGCTGCGGCCCATGTCGCCAAACGTGACCTGGATATCTGCGCCGACAGTGGCGAGCAACTGCTGGAGCGGGTCGAAGGGCATTTGTTGTGGGAGGCGTACCAGAGTTTTTTTGCGGTGATTTTCTGGTACTTCCTGTTGGGGCCGGTCGCTGCCCTGAGTTACCGGTTGCTCGCCTTGGCCGAGGAGCATGGGCAGAACCCTGCGGTGGTCGAGCGTGCTGCTCAGTTGCGCCATGCGTTTGATTGGGTGCCGGTGCGGTTGCTGGCGGCGAGTTTTGCCTTGGTTGGCAATTTTGTTGCGGTGAGTCGGGTGATGTTGCATGAGTTGCTGAACTGGAACATCAGTGCCGCGCAGTTGATCGAGAAGGCCGGGTTGGTGGCCGCTGAAATCCCGGTGCCGGTGGTTGGGCCTGAGGGCATCAATAATCTTGATCGGATCTGGGAGTTGCTGCTGCGGGCGGCGGTGCTTTGGTATGCGGGGTTTGCGCTTTGGACGGTGTTGCCGTAAGTCGATTTTTTATTGCGTACATATCCGTTGCTTCGGTAACGGCCACCTATGGTTTCGCCCTTACGGCGACTCCCTTTGGCAAACGCCGGAGTGCCGGCCCAGCCCAAAGGAAGCAAAGGTCTCGCCCCTTACGTACGGCCCCTCGCTAGAGCTCGGGGTTCCTTCGCTCCGGTATCCATCCGGGGACACTGCCCTCCGGTCTGCTGCGCGACGACCTACATGCAGCGTGTTCGACTGCGTCGAACGGCGCTGCGCGCCACTCCCCGGATGAACACCTCCACTCAGCCTCCCGATGGGGCGGGTGGATCAAGATCAACCGAGGCGGCCTACCGGCCGGCCTGCTTGTTTGGTTCGTACGCATTTCAAACTGTGGGAGCCAGCCTGCTGGCGATGAAGATCTGACAGCCGGCCTGGTTGCATCAGGAACAAACCAAAACGCCTCCTCCGTTAACCTTAAGTTACAAAACCATCTCCCGTTTTGAGCTATACAGGAATAGCGTCCAATGGTGGCTATCTGCTGCCTGGCTGCGCCTGCCAATAAAAATAAGAAATCAAAGGGAGACTTCCAGTGAAGAGCTTGCTCTATCCCGCCGTTGCACTGATGAACCGCTTGAGCTTCGGCATGAAGTTCAGTTTGATCAGCGTCCTGTTCCTGGTGCCGATGCTGGTGACCAATTTCTATCTGGTGCGCGACTCCTATCGCGAATTCCAGGGCACCCGCATCGAGCTGCAAAGCCTCGACTTGCTGGGCAGCAGTCTGACGCTACGGCGTGATTTGGAAACCCTCAACAATCTGGTGCAGATCAACGTCACCCTCGGTCAGTCGGGCAAGGCCAGTAACGTTGAATCGCAGATCACCACACTCGAACAAAGCATTCTGGCGCGCCTGCAAGGGCTGACCGCGATGACCACCGATCCGGAGCAGATCGCGGTATTCGACGGCAAGCGCGATGAAATGATCGCCGCGTTCAAGGCCCAGCAAACGGAAAACTCCCTGCAAAGCAAGAGTGCGCTGATCGGCAAAATGGTCGGCAGCGCGCAGATTTTCAGCCAGATCGTCACCAGCCAGGCCGGTCTGAGCCGGGACAATCAGAGCGACATGCGCCAGTTGAGCGAGCTCGTGACCGTCGTCACGCCGCGTGTCACCCAGATTTTGGGTGAAGGCCGGGCGATGGGTTCCTATTCGTTGGGGCAAGGCTTCCTCAATTCGGCGTCGAGCACCCGTTTTGATGAATTGCTGTCGCAGATCGAAAAGCTTCAAGGCGAATATGGCCTGAAGTTGCAGGACGCATTGAGCTCCAGCAAAGCCGCGCGGGAAACCCTTGCTACTCAGGCTGACAGCAGCAAGGCGTCGTTGAAAAAGGCCAGCGAGTTGTTCGAAGAACAGGTGGTGATGGCTGACACGCTGGATGCACCGTGGCAGGCTTTTTACGATCAGGTCACGGGTCTGATGGACCAGACTTACCAGCTCAATGAAGCCACCCTGAAGTTTCTCGACACCCAGTTGCAGCAGCGCCTTGAGCAAAACCGCACGCACATGATCCTGCAGGCTGTAGCGCTGTCGGTGGTGTTTGTACTGATTTTTTACCTGTATGGCGGCTTCTATTTCTCGACACGCACCACGCTCAAACGCCTTGGCGGGGTGATGGACAAAGTGGCGGCCGGCGACATGACGGTCACGTTCAGTGCCCACAGCCGTGATGAGCTGGGCGAGTTGGGCGAGGTGTTCAATGGCACCGTGAAAAAAATCCATGACCTGATCGAACGCGTCGGGCAAACCGTCAGCGAAGTCGAGCGCCAGGCTGGGCAAGTGGAAAACGTATCTGCGCAAAGCAACTTGGCTGTCGCGGGTCAGCGTACGCAGATTGAGCAGGTCGCCACGGCGATGAATCAGATGTCGGCTACGTCGCTGGAGGTTGCGCGAAGTGCCGCTGCGGCGGTCAGCAGTGCCCACAGCGTCAACGATGAAACCATCAGTGGTCGTGGGTTGGTGCAGTCGCAGCAGGGCAGTATCGCCGCGCTGGCGAGCGAGATCGATCAATCGGTGCTGGTGATCAATCAATTGGCCAGCGACAGTCAGTCCATCAGTCGCGTGCTGGAAGTGATCAAGAGCATTGCCGAGCAGACCAACCTGTTGGCGCTGAACGCCGCGATCGAAGCGGCGCGGGCCGGAGAGCAGGGGCGTGGTTTTGCGGTGGTGGCGGACGAGGTGCGGACCCTGGCCAAGCGCACCCAGCAATCGACCGAGGAAATCGAACAGATGATCGCCAGGCTCCACGGTGGTGTCGGCGCCGCGGTGAAGGCGATGGGGGTCAGCCACGAGATGGCGAATGGCACCGTGGGCCAGTCGGAAAAGGTCCAGCAGGCACTGGAAAACATCCTCGGTGCGGTGGGCATGATCGTCGACCAGAACCAGCAAATCGCCGCCGCCGTAGAGCAGCAAACCGCCGTGGCCCATGACATCGACCAGAACATCGTCGAGATCAACCGCGCCGGCGAGCGTACTGCCGAAGGTGCGCACCAGACTGAGGACGCCAGCCGCGCGTTGTCAGCGCAGGTGGTGGAGCTGAAACAGCTGATCAGCGCGTTCCGGGTCTAACAGACACCCGCTCCCACAAGTATTTTGTGTGGTCAGTCACGGCCAGTTGAATAGCGCGCATGCATTGGCCGTACTCGCTGTCGCCAGTTGTTCCGGTGTGATGGCCATGATTTCAGCCAGCGCCGCGCAGATCGCCGGCAGGTGCGCCGGGCTGTTGCGTTGGCCGGGGAACATGGCGGGCGCCATGTCCGGGGAGTCGGTTTCCAGTACTACCGATTCCAGCGGCAACTCGGCGAGCACGCGGTGCATGCGCAGTGCCTGCGGCCAGGTCGCCGCACCGCCCAGGCCCAGTTTGAAGCCGAGCTTGATGTATTCCCGGGCTTCTTCACGGCTCCCGGCAAAGGCGTGGATGATCCCGGCACGTTTCAACTTGAAGCGCTTGAGCGTGGCGATCACCGCGGCGTGACTGCGTCGTACATGAATCAGCGCGGGAAGATTGAAGTCCACCGCCAGTTGCAGTTGCGCATCGAACAGCGCTTGCTGGCGTTCGCGGTCGAGGGTTTCGATGAAGTAGTCCAGGCCGATTTCACCCACTGCGCACAGTTGCCGGTGACCGGCCAGCCGCGTCAGCCAGTCGCCGAGCTCGGTCAAATGCTCGGGGCGATGATCGTCCAGATAAACCGGGTGCAAGCCGAACGCGGCATGCAGGTCGGGATCGCTTTGCACCAGCTCCCACACGCGCTGCCAATTACCCTGATAAACCCCCAGCACCACCATCTGCTGCACGCCGAGCGCGCGGCTTTCGGTCATCAGCGCCTGACGATCCGCGTCGAAGTCCGGAAAGTCCAGGTGGGTGTGAGTGTCGATCAGGTCCATGGCTCAGTCCTGACGAATCCGCTGCTTGAACGTACGCGCGATGGCCTGTACGCCGGGTTGGTAATCCGATTGCTCGATGGCCGCCAGAGCCAGCTCCAGCGCTTTGTCGGCGATCAACTGATGCTGCTGGGCCATGGCGTTGACCGGCAACGGCAGGAAGTCCAGCAATTGCGTATCACCAAATGTGCCAAGGCGCAGCGGGCGAGTCTTGAGCGGGAAGTCGTGCAAGGCATCGAACACGCCTTGCAGCAACACGTAGGAAGTGGTCACCAGCGCCTCGGGCAAATGCCCTACGCGTTGCAGTAACTCTTCCATCAACTGTTTGCCGCATTCACGGCTGAAGGATTCGCCGTGTTCGATCAGCACTTCGCCATTGAACCCGGTCAGCGCCTCTTTGAAACCGGCGGCCCGTTCCTGGCTGATGCTCAACTCCGGACGCGCACCGATCAAGGCGATCTGCTTGGGCAACGGATCGAGCAGGCTGCGAGTCAGTTGCAGGCTGGCTTCGCGATCGTCGCTGATCACCGAGCAGAAATGTTCCGGCTCCATGACCCGGTCGATGGCGATGATCGGAATGCCTTTGGCCTGCAATTGCCGATAGCTGTCGTCGCCGGTCGGCAGACAACTGGCAACGATCAGCGCATCACAGCGTCGGGCGCGGAACAGTTTGAGCAATTGCCGTTCGCTGTCCGGCGCATCGTCGGAACTGGCGATCAGCAACTGATAGCCGCGCGCCCGAGCGCCTTGCTCCAGCAATTTGGCGATTCGCGCGTAACTGGGGTTTTCCAGGTCCGGCAAAATGAAACCCAGGGTGCGGGTGTGGCGACTGCGCAGCCCGGCGGCCTGGGGGTTGGGCGTGAAGCCGTGTTGTTCGACCACCGCGCGCACGCGCTCGACGGTCGCGCTGCTGATGCGTTGCTGTTCGGCCTTGCCGTTGATGACGTAGCTGGCGGTGGTAACGGACACACCGGCCAACTGGGCTATATCACTGAGTTTCAACCCGCGAGTTCCTTGTTTTTTCGAGCATGCCCGACATTTTCGTCAATCCTACCCGATTCAGGCAGTCGACCATCGTCGCCACGCATCCGACAATTGGGCTTCAAGAGTGAGAGATTATCGAGTAACGTGCCAATCATTCTAGATTAAACGTTTCAGCAAGCGTATTTTCTACGTTGTCAGCGCTTTTGGCCGGTTCTGCCGTGAAACCGCCAAATATTGTCCTGTGACAAGCGCGTAAGCTGAATCATTCAAAACAATACCTGGTGCCCACAGGCGCCAAAAAGGAGAAAGGCATGCTCGAGCTCACTGTAGAGCAGATATCCATGGGCCAGTCGGCTGTGGATAAGTCCGCAGCGTTGCAGTTGCTGGCCCGGCATCTGGTTGCCGACGGCCTGGTCGCCGAGGGTTACCTCGCCGGCTTGCAGGCACGCGAAGCCCAGGGCTCGACCTTTCTCGGTCAAGGTATTGCCATTCCCCACGGTACGCCAGAAACCCGCGATCAGGTGTTTTCCACCGGCGTGCGCCTGATGCAGTTTCCCGAAGGCGTGGATTGGGGCGACGGGCAGATCGTCTACCTGGCGATCGGTATCGCGGCCAAATCCGATGAACACTTGCGCTTGCTGCAACTGCTGACTCGCGCCCTCGGCGAGACCGATCTGGGTCAAGCGCTCCGTCGCGCCAGCACGGCCGAAGCCTTGCTCAAACTGTTGCAAGGCGCGCCGCAAGAGTTGGCGCTGGATGCACAGATGATCGGTTTGGGCGTGGCCGCCGAAGATTTCGAAGAACTGGTCTGGCGTGGTGCGCGTTTGCTGCGTCACGCCGACTGCGTGAGCAACGGTTTCTCCGCCGTGTTGCAGCAGGTCGAAGCGCTGCCGCTGGGCGATGGCCTGTGGTGGCTGCACAGCGAGCAAACGGTCAAGCGTCCGGGGCTGGCCTTCGTCACTCCGGACAAACCATTGCGCTATCTCGGTCAGCCGCTGAACGGACTGTTCTGTCTGGCCAGCCTCGGTGAGGCCCATCAAGCCTTGCTCGAACGCTTGTGCGCGTTGCTGATCGAAGGTCGCGGTCATGAATTGGGTCGCGCCACCAGTTGCCGTGCAGTGCTGGAAGTGCTCGGCGGTGAGTTGCCAGCCGATTGGCCGAGCGCACGCATTGCGCTGGCCAACGCCCACGGTTTGCATGCGCGCCCGGCGAAAATCCTCGCGCAACTGGCAAAAAGTTTTGAAGGCGAGATCCGCATTCGCATCGTCGACGGTCAGGACAGCGCGGTGTCGGTAAAGAGCTTGAGCAAACTGCTCAGCCTCGGTGCCCGTCGCGGTCAGGTGCTGGAAATCATCGCCGAGCCAAGCATCGCCGCCGATGCCTTGCCGGCACTGTTGGCCGCTATCGAAGAAGGCCTGGGCGAAGAAGTCGAGCCGCTGCCACCGGTGAGTCAGCCGCGTGAAGAAGTCGTCGAGATAGCCGAAGTGCTGTTGGCGCCGGCGTCCGGCAGTCTTGTGCAAGCGATCGCTGCCGCACCGGGAATCGCCATCGGCCCGGCGCATATTCAAGTCCTGCAAACCATCGAATACCCGCTGCGCGGTGAGTCCGCTTCGATTGAGCGCGAGCGTCTCAAGCAAGCGCTGGCATCGGTGCGCAACGACATTCAGGGCTTGATCGAACGCAGCAAGGCCAAGGCCATTCGCGAGATTTTCATCACCCATCAGGAAATGCTCGACGACCCGGAATTGACCGATGAAGTCGACACCCGTCTCAAACAGGGTGAGAGCGCCGAAGCAGCGTGGATGTCGGTGATTGAAGCGGCGGCCAAGCAGCAGGAAGCGTTGCAGGATGCGTTGCTCGCCGAGCGCGCCGCCGATTTGCGTGATATCGGCCGACGGGTGTTGGCGCAACTTTGTGGCATCGAAACTCCGAGCGAACCGGATCAGCCGTACATTCTGGTGATGGATGAAGTCGGCCCGTCCGATGTGGCACGTCTTGATCCCGCTCGCGTGGCCGGCATTCTCACCGCCCGTGGCGGCGCCACGGCCCACAGCGCCATCGTCGCCCGTGCCCTCGGCATTCCGGCGCTGGTCGGCGCCGGTCCTGCTGTGTTGCTGTTGGCGCCGGGCACGCCGTTGTTGCTGGATGGCCAGCGCGGTCGCTTGCATGTGGACGCCGACACGGCAACCTTGCAGCGCGCCACCGAAGAGCGCGATACCCGCGAACAACGTTTGAAGGCTGCCGCCGAACAGCGCCATCAACCGGCGCTGACCACAGACGGTCATGCGGTTGAAGTGTTCGCCAACATCGGTGAGAGCGCCGGTGTTCACGCAGCGGTGGAGCAGGGCGCCGAAGGCATTGGCCTGTTGCGCACCGAGCTGATTTTCATGGCCCACCCGCAAGCGCCGGACGAGGCGACCCAGGAAGCCGAATACCGCCGCGTCCTCGATGGCCTCGCCGGGCGACCGCTGGTGGTGCGTACTCTCGATGTCGGCGGCGATAAACCGCTGCCGTATTGGCCGATTGCCAAAGAGGAAAACCCGTTCCTCGGCGTGCGCGGCATTCGCCTGACCCTGCAACGGCCGCAGATCATGGAAGCGCAATTGCGCGCCTTGTTGCGCGCTGCCGACAACCGTCCGCTGCGGATCATGTTTCCCATGGTTGGCAGCGTCGATGAGTGGCGACAGGCGCGGGACATGACCGAACGCTTGCGCCTGGAAATCCCGGTCGCGGACCTGCAACTGGGGATCATGATCGAAGTGCCGTCGGCGGCATTGCTGGCGCCGGTGCTGGCCAAGGAAGTCGACTTTTTCAGCGTCGGCACCAACGACCTGACGCAGTACACGCTGGCCATCGACCGTGGTCATCCAACGCTTTCCGCTCAGGCCGATGGCTTGCATCCGGCGGTGCTGCAACTGATCGACATCACCGTGCGCGCGGCCCATGCCAACGGCAAGTGGGTTGGTGTGTGCGGCGAATTGGCGGCGGATCCGCTGGCGGTGCCAGTGTTGGTCGGGCTCGGTGTGGATGAACTCAGCGTGGGTGGTCGCAGCATCGCCGAGGTCAAGGCGCGGATTCGTGAACTCAGCCTCGCCCAGTCTCAAATTCTTGCCCAACAGGCGCTGGCCGTGGGCAGCGCCAATGAAGTGCGCGCATTAGTGGAGGCGCTGTAATGGCCCGGATTCTTACCCTGACCCTCAACCCGGCGCTCGACCTCACCGTCGAGTTGTCGCGCCTGGAGCCCGGTCAGGTCAACCGCAGCGACACCATGCATACCCACGCCGCCGGCAAAGGAGTGAATGTAGCGCAGGTATTGGCGGACCTCGGGCATCAGTTGACGGTCAGCGGTTTCCTCGGCGAAGACAACTTGCAAGCGTTCGAAACCCTGTTCGCCAAACGCGGTTTTGTCGACGCGTTCATCCGTGTGCCCGGCGAGACCCGCAGCAATATCAAACTGGCGGAAAGCGACGGGCGCATCACTGACCTCAACGGTCCGGGGCCGCAGGTCAGCGCGGCGGCGCAGCAGGCATTGCTGGATCGGCTCGACCAGATAGCGCCGTCGCATGACGCTGTTGTCGTCGCCGGCAGCTTGCCGCAAGGCGTCAGTCCGCAGTGGTTGCAGGCGCTGATTCTGCGATTGAAAAATCTCGGTTTGAAGGTCGCTCTCGACACCAGCGGCGAAGCGTTGGCCGCTGCGCTCAAGGCCGGTCCGTGGTTGATCAAACCCAACACCGAAGAGCTGGCGGAAGTGCTGGGCTGCGAGGTGGTTTCGGTGCTGGCGCAGGCTGAAGCGGCGAGCCGTTTGCACGCTCAGGGTATCGAGCATGTGGTGATCTCCCACGGTGCCGAGGGTGTGAACTGGTTCAGCGTTGGTTCTGCGCTGCATGCCGCGCCGCCCAAGGTCAGTGTCGCCAGTACGGTGGGCGCGGGCGACTCGTTGCTGGCGGGCATGCTCCACGGATTGCTCAGCGCCGATACGCCTGAGCAGACCTTGCGCACCGCCACGGCGATTGCCGCGCTGGCGGTTACCCAGATCGGTTTCGGCATTGGCGATGCGGCGCAGCTGGCGTCGCTCGAACAGGGTGTGCGCGTGCGTCCCCTGACAGAACAATAAGAGGGTTGGTCATGAAGTTAGCCATTGTTACTGCCTGCCCGAACGGCATGGTCACCAGTGTGCTGTGCGCCCGTTTGCTTGATGCAGCGGCTCAGCGTCAGGGCTGGAGCACCAGTGTCGAAGTCACCGATGTCGCGCATCCGGAAAAACAACTGTCGGCCGCCACCCTTTCAGCGGCCGAGTGGGTGTTGCTGGTGACGAGCGCGCCGGTGGACATGTCCCGATTTGTCGGCAAGCGCGTCTACCAGAGCACCCCGGCCCAGGCCCTGCAAGATGTCGAAGCAGTGCTGCGCCGTGGTGCCGAAGAGGCTCAGGTTTATCTCGCGCCGGAAGCTGTCACCGAACCTGTTGCCGTCACCAAAAGCGCCTCGCGTCTGGTGGCGGTCACCGCGTGTCCAACCGGCGTCGCTCACACCTTCATGGCCGCCGAAGCGTTGCAGCAAGCAGCCAAGCGTTTGGGCTATGACTTGCAGGTGGAAACTCAAGGCTCGGTCGGCGCACGCAATCCTCTGAGCGCAGAGGCGATCGCCGAAGCCGATGTGGTGTTGCTGGCAGCGGACATCGAAGTCGCCACCGAACGCTTCGCCGGCAAGAAAATATACCGTTGCGGCACCGGCATTGCGCTCAAGCAAGCCGAAGCGACGCTGAACAAAGCCCTCGCCGAAGGCACGCAGGAAAGCGCCTCGACCGGCGCCAAGGGCCCGGCCAAGCAAGAGAGAACCGGCGTCTACAAGCACCTGCTGACCGGCGTGTCGTTCATGTTGCCGATGGTGGTGGCGGGCGGTTTGATGATCGCGCTGTCGTTCGTGTTCGGCATCACCGCGTTCAAGGAGGAAGGCACGCTGGCGGCGGCGCTGATGCAGATCGGCGGCGACACCGCGTTCAAATTGATGGTGCCGTTGCTCGCAGGCTACATCGCCTACTCGATTGCCGATCGCCCGGGCCTGGCACCGGGAATGATTGGTGGTCTGTTGGCGAGCACCCTGGGCGCCGGTTTCATCGGCGGGATCATTGCCGGTTTCATCGCCGGCTACGCGGCACAGGCGATCAATCGTTATGCGCGGTTGCCGCAAAGCCTCGAAGCGCTGAAACCGATTCTGATCATCCCGTTGCTGGCGAGTTTGTTCACTGGGCTGGTGATGATTTACGTGGTCGGTAAGCCGGTGGCGGGGATGCTCGCCGGCCTCACGCATTTCCTCGACAGCATGGGCACCACCAACGCGATTCTGCTCGGCGTGTTGCTGGGCGGCATGATGTGCGTCGACCTCGGTGGGCCGATCAACAAAGCCGCTTATGCGTTCTCGGTGGGGCTGCTGGCGTCGCAGAGTTACGCGCCGATGGCCGCGACCATGGCGGCCGGTATGGTGCCGCCGATTGGCCTCGGCATCGCCACGTTCATTGCCCGGCGCAAATTCGCCCAGACCGAACGCGAGGCGGGTAAAGCGGCGCTGGTGCTGGGCTTGTGTTTCATCTCTGAAGGGGCGATTCCATTTGCCGCGAAAGACCCGTTGCGGGTGATTCCGGCGAGCATTGCCGGTGGTGCGCTGACTGGCGCGTTGTCGATGTATTTCGGCTGCAAATTGATGGCGCCGCATGGTGGGTTGTTTGTGCTGATGATCCCGAATGCGATCAACCATGCGTTGCTGTATTTGCTGGCGATTGTTGCCGGGAGTTTGCTGACGGCGGTGGTGTATGCGCTGGTGAAGCGGCCAGAGTCGGTTGAGTTGGCGCTGGAGCCGGCCAAGGCATAGATCAAAAGATCGCAGCCTGCGGCAGCTCCTACAAAATTGGGTTCACAGAAGGCCAATGTAGGAGCTGCCGGAGGCTGCGATCTTTTCTGTCACAACCGATTCATCCAGGCGTGCTTAAGTTTTTCCTTTTTCAGGGAGAACACCATGAGCGATTTCAATCTCGGTCGCCGCCGTGTCATGCAAGCCGTCGGCGCCGGGCTGTTGTTGCCGGGGCTGGCGCCGGCGGTGATCGCTTCGGTCAAGGATCGGCCACAGCTCACCGACGGCGTGCAGTCCGGTGACCTGCTCGGTGACCGGGCGATCATCTGGAGCCGCAGCGACCGTCCGGCGCGGATGGTGGTGGATTGGGACACCCGCAGCCTGTTTCCCAACCCCCGGCGTTTTGTTTCGCCGCTGGCCGATGCCCGTACCGACTTCACCGCTCGGGTCGAGCTGACCGGGCTGCCCGCCGATCAGGCGATTTTCTACCGTGTGCAATTTGAAGACGCCCAGAGCGGCGTCGCCAGCGAACCGTGGTTCGGTCACTTGCGCAGCGTGCCGCAAACCCGGCGCGACATTCGTTTCGTCTGGAGCGGCGACACCGTCGGCCAAGGCTTCGGCATCAACCCTGACATTGGCGGCATGCGCATCTACGAAGCGATGCGCCTGCGCCTGCCGGACTTCTTTATCCACAGCGGCGACACCATCTACGCCGACGGCCCGGTGCCGGCGCAGCTCACCACCGAAAGCGGTCGCGTGTGGCGCAACATCACCACCGAAGCCAAGAGCAAAGTCGCGGAAACCCTCGACGATTACCGGGGCAATTACCGCTACAACCTGATGGATGAAAACATCCGCCGCTTCAACGCCGAAGTGCCGCAGATCTGGCAGTGGGACGATCACGAAGTGGTGAACAACTGGTCGCCGGGCAAGCAACTGGACGAGCGCTACAAGAGCAAAGATATCCACAGCCTGGTGGACCGCGCGCGTCAGGCCTGGCTCGAATATGCGCCGATGCGATTGCAGAGCGCTGACGGTGGCGGGCGGATTTATCGCCAGCTCAGCTACGGGCCGTTGCTCGATGTGTTCGTGCTCGATATGCGCAGCTATCGCGAGGCCAATGAGGACAACCTCGGCGCCGCGAAACCTTTCCTCGGTCGTGAACAACTGGACTGGCTGAAGGCGTCGTTGAAAGCGTCCAGCGCACAATGGAAAGTCATCGCCGCCGACATGCCGATCGGCCTCGGCGTGCCCGATGGCGAGGTCAGCCCCGGTGTGGCGCGTTGGGAGGCGGTGGCCAATGGTGATCCGGGACCGGCCCAGGGGCGTGAGCTGGAAATCGCCGAATTGCTGGGTTTCCTGCGGGCGCAACAGGTGCGCAATTTTGTCTGGCTGACGGCGGATGTGCATTACTGCGCGGCCCATCATTACCACCCGGACCGCGCTGCCTTTCAGGATTTCGAACCGTTTTGGGAGTTCGTCGCCGGGCCGCTGAATGCTGGCAGCTATGGGCCTAATCCGCTGGATAAAACCTTCGGTCCTGAAGTGGTGTTCCAGAAAGCACCGCCCGCGCAGAACACTTCACCGTTTGCCGGGTTTCAGTTTTTTGGCGAGGTGAACATCGAAGGGCAGAGCGGGGAATTGAGCGTGGTGTTGCGGGACCTGGATGGGGTGGCTGTGTTTGAGCAGAAGTTGCAGCCAGTGTGACAACACCACCCCCCTGTAGGAGCTGC
>NZ_JBSVXD010000004.1:0-89241 GCF_054070755.1 Pseudomonas sp. SDO5591_S426
CGTATTCGTAGCGGATGCGCTGGCCCTTGGCGTCCTGACGGCTGCTCGGCAATCCACGGGCGGTGCGCAGCAGGCGCGTGGTCTGGCCTTTGCCGTCGGTATGCGTCAGCACCTGGCCGAGGGCGTTGTAGGTGAAGGATTCGGCGCTGCCGTCCGGATGATGGATGCGCAGCACTTCGCCGTCGGGTTTGCGTTCCAGCGTGGTGGTCTGGCCCAGCGCGTCGGTGACGGCGACCAGGTGCTGGCGCTCGTCGAAGCGGTAGGTGGTGTTTTTACCCGAGCAATCCTGGAAGCGTTCGACCTGGGCCAGGGTGTTCCACCACAGGTATTTGGACTTGTGGGTCGCGTCGATGATGGTGTGCGGCAGGCCGTCGTCGCCGTTGAGGTATTCGGTTTTATTGCCCAGGGCGTCGACTTCGGCGATCAAGTTGCCCTTGGCGTCATAGCGGGCCTGCCAGGTGCTGCCGTCGAGGAAGGTCGTTTCGGTGACCAGGGTAGTGCCGAGGTGGTGCTTGTATTTGATCTTGCGACCCAGCGGGTCGGTTTCTTCAAGCAAACGCGAAAAGTCATCGTACTTGAACCCCAACCGGTTGCCATCCGGCAGCTTGAGACCGGTCATGTTGCCGGCTTCGTCGAGGTCGATGGCGTACTGCTCACCGCCGAAGTCGCGACTGGCAATCACGCGGCGATCGTCGTTGTAGTGGATCTGCAGCTCGCGCCCCAGCGCGTCAGTGGCCCACGAGGTGCGGTGCTTGAAGTCGTAGCGGTAGTGAAAGTGTTCGCCATCGCTGGTCCAGTGCTCCACCACACGCAGCTGGCCTTCAAGGGTTTCCCAGCGGTAATGACAGCTCAGGCCCAAGGCGTTGCTGTGGCTGGCCATCACACCATCGGCGTAGCTGAAACGGCGCATCGAATCGCTGTTGCGATTGATCACCTCGATGAGTTGGCCGTTGTCGTCATAGCGGTACTGCACCAGGGTTTCAACCGCCACGTTGTCGACGACGCGCTTGACGTCGGTCAGGCGCCCCAGCGGGTTGTCATAGTGCAGGTGCACGCGAACACCGCCAGTGGCGCTGATGTCGGTCAACCGGCCTTCTGTCGTACGGGTGAAATGCAGGTAATGCCCAAGGGCATTTTCCAGGCGCTGCAGCGGAACATCGCTGTTGTCGTCCGGCACCTCGCCGAAGTAGAAGAACAGGTTGTCGAGGGTTTGCAGCAGGTAGTGGCCGCCTTCGGTGCGGACCAGGTGGAGTTGCTCATAGGGGTTATAGATGCGATCGCCGGGCTCCACATCCACAAAGGGCACGCTGCGCCCCTGGTTATCCGTGAGGTAGACGAAGCTGCCGCTTCTGCGCAGGCTTTGCTCCCAAGGCAATACCCAGCCTTTGCCGAGCACGCTGTCGACAGTCAGATCGCTGGCATAGAAGCGCGACCATTCAATCGGCATGAGCCCCGGCAGCGCAAAGTCGGTTTCTCCCGACTCGAGCAACAGCTTGCGCCCGCTGGTAAGGTCGACGGGATTGCCGCTCAAACCGCCGATTGCGCGCTCAACGGCCGGACCGATGACAAAGCGACCGGCCAGATAGCTGCCCGCCACGGCCGCGCCGAATTTCAATGCGCAAGGTCCGGCCGCCTTCAGACCTTGTGTCATACCCAGCCTGAAGATCGGACCTATTGCGCGGCCCATCGAGGCGACGATCATCAGCACGTCGACGGTGACCCGCAGCCAGCCGGGAATTTCTTCGTCGACATCGAGATAGCGCTCAGTCCCGCCGCCAATGAACACATTGTTCGAGCCGCTGGAGATCTTCGCGCCGCAGGTGAGTTTGTCACCCTTGCGCGAAGCCGCCACATTGTTGATGAAAACGTTGGAGGAGCCTTCGGCAACCATTACAGGTGCTGGGTGTTTATCGCAAATACCCATGCTCAATTTTGCGTGGGCGGCATTACGGCTGTTGATGAACACATCCGTGGAGCAGCCTTCGAGCTTGATCCCACCTGCGGGCGAACTCATTGCCGACCCTATGCTTTCGCCAATCATGGGGACGAAACTGGCAGCCAGCCCTACGGCAATCCCCAGCAGAATGCCGCCGAGCCCCGCCGTGCAGATCGTGAATGCGGCAGCCGTCGCAATTGCAAGCCCGATCACTGCGCCGGCGAGAAACCCGCCGAGCGCACTGGTGTGTTCAATTTCATCGCCCCAACGCGCAGCTTCGAACATGGGTTACTCCTGTTCGGCGCTGTCGGTGGACACCGTATCGGCCTGACGCGGTTTGAAACTTGCCAGCAGCTGCAACCAATTCTGGTTTTGTGTGGCGCTGAAATCAGCCTGGCTGGTCGTGGAAAACACCAGGATGCGACCGGGTTCGATTTCGAACGCTGCCTGCCGTTGGTACACCGGTCGACCATCGTTCATGTAGTAGGCATCCACCTGGATGCCGGAGAACGGTTGCTCCCCGGACAGCGCTGCCGGCTTCTTGCTGAGCAAGGTATAGCCGCGCAGTTTGGCGGCAATGAGTTTTACCTGGCGCTCGATGTAAGCCTTCAGATCCTCTGCCGGCAGCATGTTGTCGCGCGACAGTGTGATGTTCAGCGGCGCAGGAATGCTGTTGCCGAGCACAAACATGTTCACCGTGCGGTCCTGAAAACCTTCCGGCAAAGTGATGGATCCTTCCTGAAGCTGATAGTCCATTGGGCGTGTGTTCCGTGAATGCGTGAAAGGGGAAAATGTTTAGTCGACGCTGATGTTTTCGAGCATCGTCTCGAACTCGATCAGCCAATCGGCTAGCTCTGCATGAGCGGGATTGATCATCGTCGACATGCTCAACCATTGGCGCTCGTTACCATGGCCGGGCTGGATGACTGCGCTGGTCGCTCTACCGTGGCGACGCTCCTGTCCCGCCGTGAATATATAATCCAGGGTTATCGCCGGGCTGCCAGCCAGCAGGCAATCGCTCTGGCGCACAATGGTGACGTCGGGGTGGTTTTTGCGCAGGTTCTCCACATACAACTGCACCGAGCGTTGCAGCGTCAGCCCTTCAGGTGCAGGACGACGCTTGACACTGAACGTGACGGGATGCCCATGCTTTTCGAGCGTTGTATCGATGTCGCGGAAATTGAAGCCTTGCGGCATTACCAGGTTCAGCCCCGCGACTTTCAATTCATTGCGCGTCAATTGCAGCGGCACCACCGCTACCGGCTCAGGCTCGATGACAGCGGGCGAAGCCTCGGCAGCCTCCTGTAACTGCTGTCGCGCAAGTGTCTCGGCCGCGAGCCGCTTCTCGGAAATACGGTCGTAGATACTGGTCCTGACCATGGTCTGATTGCTCACTTGTTGATATCGACACGGTCACCGTGGACGTAGGTGTTCTTGCCAAGAATATCGATGGCGTCGCCCTTTATTTCGATGCCTTCGGGCGTCAGCTTGATACTGCTGCCGCCCACCTGAAGAATGATGTGCTGTTTGGCACTGACCTGAATGAACTGGTTGTCGACCTGGATCGTCAGCGAGCCTTCCTGGACATTCATCACCGTGTCTTTCTTGATCGTTTCGGTGTGCGTGCCACCGACCGTGATCGTGCGATTGCTGCCGACACTGTGGATCTCGTCGACCTCGATCTCGGTGTCCAGGTTGCGCTCGGCGTGCATGATGATCTGCTCGGCACCGGCCTTGTCTTCGAAACGGAAGAAGTTCGCCGTACCGCCGTCGCCCTTCATCGACCGCGTCAGGAACCCGCTCTGGGTCTTGTTCGCCGGCAGCGACCACGGCGGGGTGTTCTGGCTGTTGTAGAGGCTGCCCATGACCAGCGGGCGGTCGGGGTTGCCGTCGAGGAACACCACCACGACTTCATCGCCCACACGGGGAATCTGGATGCTGCCGAAACCGCCACTGGCACCGGCCTGGGCGACGCGGACCCAGCAGGAGCTCTTGTCGTTGTGCTCGCCCTTGCGGTCCCAGTGAAACTGCACCTTCACCCGACCGAGTTCGTCGGTGAAGATTTCCTCCCCCGGCGGGCCGACGATGATCGCGGTTTGCGGGCCGGAGATGGTCGGGCGCGGAGTAGTGAGTTGAGGTCGGAAGACGATCTTTTTGCGCACGCAGGCGAAGGTGTTGTAATAACTCGCCTGATGCCCGCTGAGGTAGTTGTTGTGGCCTTCGCTTTCGACGCTCATCAGCAGGAACTGACGATCCTCGGCAGGGCCTTGATCGTGATCGTAATGCTGCAGCAGTTCGAAGGTGTAGCCGGGTTTCATCGCACGGCAGTTACTGGCGCCATGAAAACTCTTGCCCTTGAGCTCAAGCGCTTCGACCCGCAGCCGCAGCAGCGTTTCGCCTTCGTCGTAGGTGCCGTGAGTGTACTGGCCGGGGAAGTCGTAGATTTCGAATTCGTCGACATCGCCCTGCTTGTTCAGGCTCTTCATGGCGACCGGCAAGCGATTGGACGGCTGACGATAATCGAAGGTCTGGACCGCGATTTTCCCGGATTGCAACTGGCGATTGCCGCTCCATTGGGTGATGGAGTCGGCGGTCTCGGTGACCGATGCCGTGTGGTAGCGGATCTGCGGTTGTTCAGGCAACGGCAGCAGCGTGCTAGAGTCGTCGCAGATGATCATGGTGTGACCTTCGGCGGTGTGCTCGAAGTAGTAGAACATCCCCTCTTCTTCCAGCAGGCGCTGGACAAAGTTGAAGTCCGTTTCACGGTACTGGGTGATGTAGGTGTAATGCTTGAGCGGCTTGCTCAGGCGAAACTCGTGCCGGGAAAACGCCGGGCACAACGCAAACACCTGGGTGACGACATCTTCCACCGTACAGCCCTGGAAAATGCGCGTGTCGAAGCGGTTTTTCAGCATCGAGAACCACGGGTTCAGCGTCGCCGTATAGCGGGCCATTCCACCGTCGCTGCCGATGCTGGCAAACCGCGTGAGGTAGCCTGCCAGGTAACGAGGCGAGGCATCCGCCAGCTCGATTTCCAGAACCACGTGCTGGCCCATCATCGACTTCAGCTCGACGCCGGAGTCCTGGCACACCAGCAGCAATTCGAAGTTGTACGCACGGGACAGACCTTCCGTTCCCCTGAAGGACTCAAGCAACAATTGTTGCTCGGGGTTGGCGAGGTTCTTGAACTTGAACAGGCGCCGATTTTGCGGGGAAAGCATTGCGGCAAGGTCCATCAACATGTGTATCTCCTTGAAAACAGTGGAAAGCTACCGCCCTCTCTCAACCACTGCGCATAACGAATCAGGTAAGAGGGTTAAACGCTGTTTGCCGCAACATTGATTTGGGCGAACACTTCGCCACCCTATGTTTTCGGACGGCGGCATGAGTCAATCTGTATGTTTTGTAAGAGACAACCTACAGAACACTCTTCATTTCCATCGAGCTCTCTTAAACATCCAGCGAAACTGCTCACACGAAATATTACGTGAGGAACTGCGACCTCAAGACAGTATGAAAGTGCCATCACTCAAAAAATATTTGAGAAATTTGTCACACTTTTGCAGGTATCACAGGTTCTGAACGCGGGAAGGAGACACCCATGTCATGCACTGTGTCAACCCACTCTCAGTGAATGCGGGTACTTCCACGCACTTCGAACTCAGTTCAGGACATTCCCTGAAAAATAATTATCGTCCCGCTGGCTGGCCAGAAACGCCGATATATCAAGGATGAACGGGAAGTCAGGTGCCACTGATTGGCAGCTAATGCCTTATTGCCATCATTGCCGAATGTAATGCGAATAACAAAAAATGGGATCCATGTTGAATTTTCCATCCCGCCGCGCAGTCTGAAGTGCGGCAGAAAGCCATTACTTCGGCAATGAAGTGAATATTCGACAGCTCGACCGCAGCAACAAGGAAGCGCCTTTCCCCCAAGGACAGTGACAAGTAAATGGATCTTTTAGCCAACGTGCCCAGCTGGGCCGATGTCGAACGCAACCTCGACCAGAAATTCAGCGAGCTGAACCAGGGCGTCAACGACGGCCTGCAGAGCGTTCACGACAACTGGAACGGTTTCACCCGGCGTGTCAGCAATGGCGCGAGCCAGGCCTATGGCTACATGGGCGGTCATCGCATCGATGCGGTGCATCAGGCGATGACCCTCTCCTACCCGATCATCCAGATGGACCTCAAGCGCAAATGGGCCTCGATTGAAATCGAGCAGATCCTGCCGGTGCTGCTGCAACTGGTCAAGGAAGTCTCGATGATTCTCGGCGGCAGCGTGGCGATCGGCACCGTGGCCGGCGGCGCAGCGGGGGCCTTCGCATTCGGCGTCGGCGCTGCCCCCGGAGCCGCTGCCGGGGCCGGTATCGGCTTGCAGGTCGGTAACCTGATTCTCATGGGCCTGGGCCTGTCCGCCATCGCCGAGTATTTTTACCAGGGCCTGCCCGCCTGCCTCTCGACCTTGCAGGAAGGCATCGCCACAGCCTGGCACGCCGAAGAAGGCGTCAAACCGTCCGGCCTGGACCCCAGCGGCGGTTCCGCCGCACTGGTACAGGAACGTATCGAACGCGCGGCACGACAACTGGCTCGCGGACAGGAGCAACTGGTACTGCTGTTGCTCACCGCCATCGTCACCTACCTGACCCGGGGTCAGATGAAAGCGGGTGTGATGAACAGCATGGAAAGCATCGCGACCCGCAGCGCGAAGCTTCAGGCAGAGATATCGAACAAGGAGCTGGCGGGTTGGTTGGCAAGGAATGAGCAGAAGTTGCTGGCTCGGGATGAGTTGCGGGTGAGGGAACCGGCGCCTTTGGTGAAGGCTGAGAATACATTCAAGTATTCCGAACCAACTCAATCCAAAAATACCTTAATCCAAAAAATCGATAAACCAACACATCCACAGCACGCCACTTTACCCGGAAAAGTCGTCGGTGAGTTTGACATGATTAATAATCCCGGCCCACTGGCGGAACTGCGTGGCAGCCCTTCAGGAAACTTTTCAGGGGGGCGTTACAAGGCAGTTGAACTCTCCGATGACATCACTCTTTTTCGAGGTGGCGACATCAATGGAAAAGCCTTAGGGCAGTGGTTTACAGAGCAGGCTCCAGACTCGGTTGCGCAGGTGAGAATTGACACCGCTGTTAAGCCTCAATGGATCGACCCGCTTACGGGAGAGCTAACGGGGACCTCTCCTGTAAACTCCGTATTCACTATTAAAATTCCTGCTGGTACCATGGTGTATGAAGGGCCGGTGGGAAACCAGGGAGGAATATTTGTTGGCGGACCAAATATAAATCAAATTTTCGTGCAAGAGCCCTGGAAAATACCAGGCGTTGAAGTTATCGGCAGCCCTACACCTATTAAGTGACGGAACCTTATGAAAAACACAGATCTAATAAGCCTGCTCACCGAGCTCAAAGATATTTTTCACAGCGAGAACTGCCGAAACTTTGATGCGGGAATAAACGCGATAATCCGCATACTTTCCGATGACCCTTTGCCGAACAGCAATGAATGGGCACAAGCGACTTCAATTTATAGGACAATGGCAGGCAGTAAATCAGGTTTCTCAGACGTCTACATTGATCGAGGTACCTCTGAACAACGAATCGCAGCTAATGCAAGACTGGATTCTATTCGACAGATGTTATGGGACGCATTTGAACGGGTCTGAAATTGGGCGATATGTCGTGACAGGTCAATGTTTGGTGCCGTGTTTTTTTTAAAAAATCTTGTTGTTCTTGGGCTTTCAGACGGAGTTGGCGATCAACGACGCAGCAATGCAACGCCGCGAGAGAATTAAATGGCAATTGAGAAAGGTGAGCGTTTCGCCAACGAAGACATTTTTATCGACTACCCATACGAAGAAGTCACCTATCGTTGGGACCATCCTTCGAAGCAGGTATTCGTACGTTTTTACGGCGACGAAGAGAGCATTCAACCAGTCCCTCATGACAACCGTTTATTCAATGAAGCGCTGCGCTTCGGTGAGGAGATCACCCGCCAAGACTACAATAGAGGTCGCTCTCGTCGATAATGGCACGTGATATCACACCATCAACGGTTACACCTCTGTAATGTTGCAAATACCGCTTCACAAAAATTTCGGATCTTCACCGCACGATGAAAAGATGAACATTGAGCGATTGATAACAGCAACCCGCAAAAGAACTCGAAATGCTCGTCGAACACCATCAAAACTGAATCCAAAACGACTATTTACGGACAAAAAACCTCACTTAAAAACAAAAAAACAACGTCCGAGACAGACAATGAATAAACCAACAATACTTGAGCTAGAGAACCTGATAAAACAACATCCGGATATCGCCGCGCTTGGATCACCCGCTGACGCTGTGTCTGATGACTGGCTGGTAAAAGCCGAGGAAAAAATCCGCCATAAACTGCCTGCATCCTACAAATGGTTCCTTCTCAATTATGCAGGAGGAGAAGTCGGGACGGAGGAAATATATAGCATCTATGGAATGAACTTCGAGGACATCAATGGTGGAGATATAGTTTTCCAGCACATCAATGGCCTAAAACACAAATCAACAACTGCTAAAAAAGTAGTCATCAGCGAAACCGACTTTGGCGAGGTTTTTTTCTTCGATTACGACACCTATAACGGCGAAGAATGCCAGATTTTCGTTAGAATCCCGTCAGGGAAGAACTTATTGTATGCGAACAATTTTTACGAATTTCTCGTCAAGAGAATTAAGGCGTATTTGCCATAAGGAACGCTTTGTCGTGGAACATCACTGCCTCGCACCAAGAGGTTAAAAAACCATGTTTGATCTCAGAAGCTCAAACGAAGCGCTCACCCAATACACCGAGCGTTACGACCACCTGCTCCCACCTCCGTCTCCTCAACTGCGTCAGCGCATGGACCCTACGTTGCAGCCGGACGCACCCAAATTTCCGGCCAGGAAGCCTGAGTGGCTGACTTCCAGGCCTTGTACCCTCACAGAAGAGCAGGCGCTGGACCGCGCAAAGGGTTGCCTGCTGGGGCTCGCGATTGGCGATGCCGTGGGTACAACGCTCGAGTTTCTGCCCCGTGATCGTCAACATGTCAGTGACATGGTTGGCGGTGGCCCTTTCAATCTGAAACCGGGAGAGTGGACTGACGATACGAGCATGGCACTGGCTCTCGCAGACACTTACGTGGCAAACAACGAATTCGATTTCCGCGACTACACGCAGAGGCTTTGTCGCTGGTATAAAAATGGCGAAAACAGCCATAACGGAAAGTGCTTTGACATTGGTAACGCCACTCGTACCGCACTGGAAGGCCTGATGGCGCAAGGCGTCGACTGGTACGGCAACGCTCACCCATCCACAGCCGGCAACGGAACAATCATCAGGCTGGCACCGACCGCCATTTTCCGTCGCCACTCCTTGTCCGGTACCTGGCGGGAAAGCGCGGCACAAAGCCGCTGCACCCACAGGGCTGCAGAAGCCGTAAATTGCTGCGAACTGCTCGGCGCTCAACTGCACCTGGCCCTCAATGGCGCGAACAAGGAAGAAACCCTGTCGTCAATGGTTCGCGCCTTGTATCCCCGCCCCTTGATCATCAACGCTGGCGAATACAAACAAAAAACCCGCGATCAGATCCGCTCCTCCGGCTATGTCATCGATACGCTGGAAGCCGCTCTGTGGGCGGTCTGGAACACCGACAACTTCAAGGATGCAATCCTGTTGGCGGCCAATCTGGCGGACGACGCCGACAGCGTGGCAGCTACAGCCGGCCAGATAGCCGGGGCACTGTATGGGGTGACGGGCATGCCTGAAGAATGGGTCAGAACGGTCGCCTGGTCAGAACACATTCAAGACCTGGCGCAAAAGTTATTCGAAAGCGCCCCACTCCATGACGAGATGGACGAAGTGATTTATGGGAATCGCTGAAACGACACGGATAAATACCCCAGACACCAGTTCAAGGACACGATGAAACTCAGTGACGTATTCACAAGCCGTGAACACATATTTACCTTAGGCGTCGATGAGACTACAGGTCGCCTTTACCTGTCGATTCCAGTCAGCAACGGCATGGTCGACTACGAGGAGTATTACCAAATTGACCGGGCAAACTTCGATCTCTTCCAAACGGATCTTGATACAGCCCTGGCGTTTGCCATGAGATGTCGCCGCAGAGAGCTGGATGATCTGCTGATTGTGCAGCCGGGGGCCAATAGAGGAACAGCCATCTAAGGCAAGCTCGTCACTTCGTCCTCGTGGACCGCTGCCCTCAAAATCAAAATCCTTGAACGGACATCCCATGTCAAAACTACTGCATCGTTTGAAAACCCTATTCGGGCAAAAGACCCCTCTTCCACCCGCCCCCACCGAGCAGGTTGTCGATGCAGCCCCCCAGACCGAAGTGGACAAGCCACTTTCCCGAGTGGAAAGGAACCTGTCCTGGCTACCGATCAATCGTGAGCCAGAAGTGTTTGTCCCGCTGATGCCCCCCGCCTGCCCGGACCTGACGCTTGTGGATGCCCTCCTGTTGCAGCGTTATCGGGTTTTCGTCATAGCGAATGACCCGGCCGACGGGACTTCAGAGACCACGATAAACCGCGATTACGCCAGCCAACTGGCGAGTGACTTGTACGGCAAAGCGACAGATCTTGGTTATTGTCGAGGCACTGAATCCTCGTTCGAGATCTATTGGCTCACGCAATGTGCGGCGATTGTTTCGCTGCTGTCCCAAGGACCAGAATCAGAACAATTCCTGACCTATAGAAAACGCGTTGGTTATGATCGAGACTGTGCCCTGACCGGTGAGCAGGTTCGAATGTTTGATGAGTACGTAGCGTCGCGCAGCTATCAAACCGCTGGAGCCGATAAGGACCGCCGTCTGAAAACGCCTATGACGGCCCTCGACTACATCGACAATGCGATAACCATCACCGCCCTGAGATACAACGGCTGTCCAGAGTTCCAGATCTACTCAAGCTCGTTAATCCAATTGCAATTCATCAAAGACGTGTTGCTGGGCGTTGAAAAAGATAAAGCCCGGTTGCACCAATTGACTATCGGCGCTTGGGCCAGCAAAGAGTTTGAAGCCGACGATCCTGAACTTGCTGGCGTACTGGGGGATGCCTTCTACATAGGCATTCAGATTGCACGCGGCCTGAAGATTCAGCCGCCTAACGGGTTGCCCCCGGAAAGTTTTCCTCGCACATGAAATTGCTGCGACTTCAGGGATAACACTAGAGGTAACGTCATGACCGAAACCTGGTACCACGTTGACAACGGCACCCTTTGGATAGCAGATCAATCCATTCACCTGCCTCACCCGGTCAAAGTCGCCTTGCAGCATGACGACAGGCTCGCGGTCCTGATCGAGTCCCCTTCAAATGTCATTTTCAACAAAAACATCCTTGCACTATCGAGGCATGGAAAGGTGGTTTGGTTCATCCAGGAAAGTCCCCACGGCACGCAAGCAGACAAGCCCTACATGAGTCTTCAGTGCGACAAAAACGGGGCGTTGATCGTTGGTAACTGGAATGGCCTCAGTTACTCGGTCGATTGGCACAATGGTTCCGTCAGCGTTGTGAACTTTGATAAATGATTCGCTCAGGACTGTCACCATGAAAGACATCTGCAAGATCTCCTCGAACCTTGCCCGAACAGCAGAACTACTGAGGAGATTCGGTCACCCGCAATGGGCCGACAGACTTGAGGAGTGCAGCCTTGCGCTGCCCCACGATACGACGTACGCGCTGTCTCGATTGATGTCGCTGTACGGCGGCATGGGCTCGATCAACAACGTTGTTCTGTATGAAGACACAACGCCCTTGCTGGCCGAAAATAACGAACTTCAGACGCTGCTATCAGACCTCCATCAGCTCTGCGCAGGGTGCCATTGAACTTCGCACCCCACGATTGCAGGCCAAAATCGGCGATGTGCCGGATCGGCAATGGCGCCTTTAGGTTCGCAGATACCAAGTGCTCGGGCGTCCGCAACAACGCCGTCTTGTTCGCCCGCTTGAGCATGCGCAACGAGAATGGCAGCAGGCACGCCATCAATACGACCAGCCCCCCGCCAGCAACCAGTATCATCGATTTGCCAATGCAGTGGCCGGCGCTGGCGATTGCGGTTTTCTGTGCAGTGATTGCCTTGCTGAAACAAGCTTACCGACCGCTCGGCAAGGGCGGTCGCGTTTCGACTTGCTCAAGGCTTACACGGTAGGTGGTGTAAGTGTCGCCGTCTTCAAGGTAAAGGTTGCTCCGGTAATTCGAGACTGCGCCTTTGAGTTTGATGTGCAGGCCGTTGGAGACACGCTGGATTACCACGTCTTTCAAGTCAGTGTCCGAGACCAGGAAGGCCGGGGTCTTGCCGAGGCGCACCTTCATCGTCTCATTATTCCTGCCGCCGCCATTGTTGACGTAGAACCTCAGGCTTTTGGGCTCATCTGGATCTCTGGCATCTTGAACGATGTAGATCGACTGCCCCCCAATGAAGTCCTGCTTCAGGACTATCTCAGAAGGAAACGCCGGTTTGTGCAGGTACGCATAGATGAGAGCGCCTACAAGGCAGAGCAAAAAGATAATCAAGAGATACTTTTTGACTCTGACTACAAGAGTTTGCAGTTTGGTCTTGTTCATGGGATTCAACTGTAATCGAAGGTGAATAGTACCAAGCCTTCAATCGGCTCGTAGAACATGATGATCATGTCTGCGCCGGCCGTCCGGTAATGCCAGCCCGGAACGCTTGCCACGTGGAAAAACCGGTTATTCGCAGGGCTCAGGGGGTAGACATTCGAATCGCCGCGGTCGGGGTCCAGTTCAACGATGTGCATTGGAAATTCGACCGCCTCCACCCAGTTGGCGCAGCCATCGACTTCGCCGCCCAGTTGCGCGACAAATTCCACTGCATACAACGGTTCGCCATCCTCACGCGCCAGCACGCCGCTGGTTTTAAACCTTTCAACGGTGGCGGCATAAGCGCTGTGCTGATCGGCGTAGTGCCGCTCCAGATCCGCTCTCGCCTCCGGGTGAGGATCAGCCAGCTGTGCATTCCCCTCGTGCAGAAAGAAGTAGCGTGGATCGCCGCACAAGCGATAGCGCCCTTGCTCGACCTTGAAGCCGATCCAGTTGGTTTTCAGCAGGCAGCCATGGCACCCGTCCCACTCGGTCAGCTCGCCGACAAGGCCCTCGTACGGTTCCAACGGGCTGAGCATGTGCAGCACCCCCGACCACTCGGGGTTTACGGTGCTGATATCCAAACTGAACAAAGGGTGCAGATGGTTGGCCAGTTCCAGTTGATCGGCGACAAACACGTCTTCAACAGGCGGGAACGGCAGCATGCCGGTGGGGACTTTGGTGAAGTCGGGGGTGTGATCGTCGGTCATCAGAGTTTCTTCCTTGTGGGTCGCCCCGGATTGAGCACTTTGGGTATCAATGGCTGTCCTGGTAAGCACCCAGCGTGGCGCAGTGGCGACATTTGAACAGGTAGGCGGTAGGCCCATGATCCTTATCCAGGGCATTGAAGAACGCTTGCCACTGCGGACCGTCCTCCAAGCCTGTTGAGTCCTGAACGGCGGCGATGGCTGCCGGGCCCAGTTCAAGCAACTCTGCATGGCCGGCCTTGCAGACAAACTCGGCTGCGTCGTCGCAGTGAGTGAACCAGCACTCTTGCTGCCAGCCATTAAAACCAGGCGTGCGCTGGCTGACTTCGGCGATCTGCGCCTCGCTCAGCGTGTCTTCGACGTCCAGGCCGATACTCCCGTCATCGACAAACGTCGCGCCCAGGCGCTGGTGCGCACTCCCGTCGGCAATGCACCAAGGACAGATGCAGTTTTCGTATTCATCAATGGCGTATACCGGGCCCACATAAATGTAGCCTCGCGCCTGATTGCAGCTCACGCAAGTGGCGTAAGAGGCTTGCACCGAACCGCTACCGACGGGATCTGGATGATAAATAAAGTGGGGCAGTGTCATGTGCGCATCCTTGTTAAGTGCATGCCTTTCATTGCTCGACCTGCTCTAACCATGTCTTGAATTCGAGGGCTTGCTCGGGGGTATTGAGTTGCGTAATCCAGGCGATTTCTTCCGGCACGCTTTGAGAGTCAGAGACTGCGAATACATAAATGGCGTTCTCAAACGTGCACGTCGTCAGCGACTTCAAGGCCGCAACACAGTGTTCAAAAACGAGCGCGCGGTGACGTGCAAAATCTTCATCGGGAATCGAATCAGCCAAGTCCCACAACAGGCTCGACAGGGCGTTGAAGTGTTCGCCACCGAAGGTTACGTGGCTCCATTCAGCGGGTGACCATTTGAAATACGCTCGCTCAGCAGCATCTTCAGCCTGCACGCGCGCCAAGTGATCAGCCGTGTTGAACGACGGCACCAGCGTCCGCGCATCGGCGTCTGAGTACAGCGCAAACCCACAGACATCGGCGGAGGGGTGCGCTTGGCGAAATTGCTCGATGGCTTTCTTGCACGCTACCTGAATATCTCGCTGAAAATGGTCGTTGATCTGGCCCGAGTCGCTCATTCAAAAAAGAACCTCATGAAACCCTCCACATCCGTGCCCTCAACATCGTTGACCACTTCCCTGGCCCTGAACAGAAAGGCGGGCGTGCGCTACCCCGGGATACGGCGTACGCATTGTCTCGATTGATGTCGCTGTACGGCGGCATGGGCTCGATCAACGACGTTGTCCTGTATGAAAACGCAACACCCTTGCTGGACGAAAACAACGAACTGCAAGGGCTGCTATCAGATCTTCATCAGCTTTGCGCAGGGCGCCATTGAACCCCGCGCCCCACGCTTGCCGATGCTGAAAGCCTTCAGGCCTGCTCGAATCGCTGTTGCAGCAAGTGCCGCGCAGTGCCTGCATTGAGGTAGGTGCCGATCAGTTCCGCCAATTGCTCATTCTTGAGCTTTTTGTCGTCCCGGCAGAACTGAATCAACTGCAACTGGACCCAGCGCTTTTTCTTGTCGAGCTTCGCATCAGGCGAAAAGAACGAGCGCGAGGCCAACTCAGGCATCGGGGCATCATCTTCCAGCAGCAGATTCAAGTGCAGCCCCTGGCCCATTTGCAGACCAAAATCAGCGACGTGCCGAATCGGCAGTGGTGCCTTGAGGTTGGCAAAAACAAAGTGTTCGGGCGTCAGCAACAACGCGGTCTTGTTCGACCGCTTGAGCAAGCGCAACGAGAACGGCAGCAGGCATGCCATCAATACGACGAGCCCCCCACCAGCGACCAGTATCATCGATTTGTTACTCCCTGAAGCCTGCGGCAACAGCCACGGCAAGACCAGCAGGCCCAGACCCAACAGCATGAAGAACGAGAAGCAACCCAGGGTAATCCACCCGCGCAATCGTGCGCCTTCATGCAGCCGGACTTCCTCCGTGGCATTGCTGGCATGGCTACGCAACGCCTGCACAACCGCCGCGTCCTGCTCCACATAGTGGCCGAGGAAGTCCTCGGTCATGCGGGCACGCAATGCCTGGGGATCGGCGAAATAGTGATCCATCGCGGCGCAGGCTTGTGCCGCGTTGATCGGGCGGGTGCCGCGGCTGACGGCCTCTTCGACCGTGACTTGCAGGGATTCCAGCCGTACGAGATTGGAGGGATGAGTGTCCGATGGATGCGGCAGGCTGGCCGCCATTTCCTCCTCGGGCAGGGTCAGCGTCTGCGCGGCCAGTTCCTGCACCAGGCTGCCTGGCAAATCGCCGGTACGCACGTGTTCGGCACTGGGGTTGGTCGCTCGGGCCACATGGGTCGATACCCCCTGCTGCAACAAGGGGTCGATGGCAGAGATGCGCACCAAGGCCGAAGCGATGGCGATATTCCCTGTCAGCTTCGCGCCCGCCGCGTCCGCCGCCAGCTCCCGCACGCGGCTCCAATGGTTCACCGCGTGATCGAAACGCTCCATGAAATACTCACCGAGCATGAACGCCGGCCACAGCGTCGTGCGTTGCAGCACATCGCTTTGCAACATGGTTTCGGCAATCACCCCGAGGCTGCGGCCGATGCCCTCGTAGATCGGTACGAAGCGCAGGCTGTACTCGGTATCGGCACCGGCGAAGTGCGCCAGTTCGTGACCGATGACCGCGCCGGTCTCCGCCGAATCGAGCAGGCCCAGGTACAGCATCGGCACGTGCAGTGTGCGGCCCTTGAGCGTGGTGTCTGCCGGGAGCAGGTTGACGTCGCTTGAGGTGACGTACAAGCCTTCGGTCATGCCCAGCACGATGTGCTCGGGGGCCAGCGCGCCGAGTTGCTCGGCCAGCTGGCGAACATAGGCCCACAACGCCGGCGCCTGTTGCGGTGTGACGACCTCGCCCAGAACGTTCATCGGCGTGGGCTGGAACATGCGCAGCATGACCGGCAGCTGCTTGCCCATCTGCCAGATCGAATACAGGAAACCGAGCATCAGCATCAACACGATGAGCATCAGCTTGAATTCACCAGCGGCCATTTTCCCCATGTGCCACAGCCCCAGGCCTTCGAAACCGAGGATGGCCGCCACCGCCGCGCCCATGGCGACGATGTGCCCCACCAGCAGGTACGGCAACAGGCGGCTAACCCGGCTGAAGGTGTGCAGCAAACGTTCACGGGAATGACTCGCGCGGGCACCGGCCCAGCGCAAGCCCAGCAGACCCAATACGCCGACCAGGGAGGCCAGCAGGCCGAGGGCGATGACACCCTTGGCCAGATTGCTCATCACGGCACTCACCGGTTGCAGGATGGTCAGGTCGTGCTCGGCGTCAGCAATACGCGATAGAGCCATGGCAACACTCATGCGCTTGCCATTGATATCGACCATTGCCGAGCTCGATCCCGGCTTTGCAGCCATCGCTTCGAGTTCGACATGCATATCACCCAGTTCGGCGTTGATAGCCGCGAATTCCTTGATGCTTTCCGAACTGCGTTGTAACTCCCAGGCGCCAAACAAACCAAGGCAAAGCGGCAGGAGAATAAGTACGGCAATGAGTTTCAACGTTCTCATGAGACAGGGCCTCAATAGTCGCGTCGCCTTACATCCGTGGCGAGCATAAATTCCATTTAACGAAGGCCCGAAAGCCCCCACGCTATTGCACGGCCCGACATGAAAGTTACGGGGCGCACTCGTACCCGGCGCGTTATACAGAAATATCGACGATATGTAACGCCATATTGCCCGAACACTCGTTCAGTAACGCAAAGGACGCCTTGTATCTCTCCGACATCCTAAATTGCCATCACTTCCCTGCCGGTTATATGACACTTATCCTTCAACCTTTCCTCAGCGGATCATCAAGCAGGCGTTGGGTGAACCGATTCACCTTTTTCAAATTATTTTCATTTTAAAATTGGATCCACAACCTGCCTGAAACCATTGAATTAACTGGCTTTCGGAACTATCCGACAGACACACCCCACAAGTAATGGCAAGCCGACATCATTGCGGCGTGTAACAAAAACGAGAAAAAATCCGTTCTCGAATGAACTTTTCGATACGACGTGTTGCCATACACGACGTTACTGGCAACTCAATATCCATATGCCAGCATCACACTACCGGTTATCCCCGGCAGTGTGTTTTTTTGGTTTCGAACATTAGCAATCACCTCTCGTGGACAGCTGTTCACTCGAGAAATCTGTCGCTCGACATGCCCCGGTTTTTTTATCCAGGAAGGCATGGAGTGTTCAAGGACGATGTACCGATGACTCAGACGTTTTTTGATGTTGAAGCATTGATCAAGCTGCGAAGCCAGACCCGGGCCATTTCTGATGCGCTGAAGGCGCAGGCTTCGGATTATCTGGCGACCCTGGCTTTGCTGATTCGTCCGCAGGCGTTTTTCGGTGAGTACCTGCAGGGTGCACAGCGCAGCAGCGGCCGCGAAACCCAGCACCATTTCAAGGAACTCAAGGAGCTTTACGACCGCATCGGCTCGGGCGCTCCGTTCCAACTGGTCAATGAACTCGAAGTGCCGCTCAACCTGCTTAGCACCACTCCGCAACTGTTCGCGCTGGAGTACGACAAGGTGCTGTCCCAAAGCGGTCAAACCATTCGCATCACCAGCCCCGTGCGCTGGGTGGTTGGCTTCAGCTCATTCGACCTTGCCCGTTTCCGCACGGTGATCAAAGACCCCAATCGCAGCAGCGCCGAGTTGTACCGCTTCGTGGTGCATTACCTGGTGCTGTTCTACTGCCTGAGCAAGTCGCCCGGCATCAGCCGCCTGCTCGAAGGCTTGCGCTTCCCCGTAAGTTTCGAACGTTTGAAGGACTTCGGCGACCTGCCCTTCTGCGTCATCAGCTCGCCGGTTCGCTCGCAATTGCCCGACGAAGCGGTGATCCGCAGCAGCACCCAGATCGCCGGCAACACCAGCTTCGAAGAACTGGTGGGCTTTGAAAACATCATGGAAATGAACGATGAAATCCGTCAGCGCCTGCTGCTGACGATCGAAGGAATGTAACGCGCTCGGCCCCCATTGAACCGACACGCAAACGACTTGCAGCGAATTGTTCGCACAGGAGATCACGATGGCGAAGAAGGAAAGTACCCAGCACAAACTCGACCGCGTTCGCGCGCCTCGGGTCCATATCACCTATGACGTGGATATCGGCGACGCTCAGGAAAAGAAAGAGCTGCCCTTTGTCGTCGGTGTGCTGGGCGATTTCTCCGGCAACCCGCTGGAGCCGCTGCCGAAGCTCAAGGACCGCAAGTTCATTTTCATCGACCGCGACAACTTCAACGGCGTGCTCAAGGGCATCAAGCCGCGCCTGACCTACCGCGTCGACAACACTCTGGCGAAGAACGGCACGCAGCTGGGTGTTGAACTCAATTTCAACGCCCTCGAAGACTTCGAACCACAGAACGTGGTCAAGCAAGTCGAGCCGCTGCGCAAGCTGCTGGAAGTGCGCAACAAGCTGGCGGACCTGCGCAACAAGATGGGCGGCAACGACAAGCTCGAAGAGCTGCTGATGGATGTGTTGCAGAACACCGAGAAGTTGAAAACCCTGGGCAAGGAATTCGGTCGCGAAGCCGCCGTTCCAGCCACCGACGGCAAAGCGTAGGAGCCTCGCGATGAACGACAAGCAAACCGTGACTCAACAGGACAGCGAACTGGTTGAAGTGGAACACTTCACCGCGCAATCCTCGCTGCTCGACAGCATCATTTCGCAAAGCCGTGTGGCCCGCTCCGAGACCGAGCGCACCCGCACCCGCGACCTGATCGGCGAGTTGGTCAACCAGATCCTGGAAGGCGAAATGACGCCTAGCAAGGACCTGATCGCCGTGCTCGATGCGCGCATCGCCGAGATCGACGCGATGCTCTCCGAGCAGATGAACGAGATCATGCACGCCAGTGAATTCCAGCAGCTGGAAGCGTCCTGGCGCGGCCTGAAGTATCAGGTCGACCAGACCGAAACCAGCACTACGCTGAAGATCCACCTGCTCAATGCTTCGAAGAAAGACCTGGTACGCGACCTCAAGGCCGCTTCCGAATTCGACCAGAGCGCGCTGTTCAAGAAGATCTACGAAGAAGAGTACGGCACCTTCGGTGGTGCACCGTTCGGCATGCTGCTGGGTGACTACGAGTTCAACCGCAGCCCGGAAGACATGTACCTGCTCGAAGAGATTTCCCACGTCGCGGCGGCTGCCCACGCACCGTTCATCTCGGCGGCCTCGCCTGAACTGTTTGGCTGGGATTCGTTTACCGACATGTCCGGCCCGCGGGATCTGGCGAAGATTTTCGACACCGTCGAATACGCCAAGTGGAAGTCGTTCCGCGCCTCCGAAGACTCGCGTTACGTCGGCCTGACCCTGCCCCACGTACTCGGTCGCCTGCCTTACGGCCCGGATACCACGCCGGTCGAGGAATTCAACTTCGTCGAAAGCGTTGATGGCCGCGACCACAACAAATACCTGTGGATGAACGCCGCCTACGCGCTGGGCACTCGGGTTACCGATGCGTTTTCCCGTTACGGCTGGTGCGTGGCGATTCGTGGTGTCGAGGGTGGTGGTCTGGTTGAAGGTTTGCCGACCCACACGTTCAAGACCGATGACGGTGAAATCGCCCTCAAGTGCCCGACTGAAATCGCCATTACCGACCGCCGCGAGAAAGAGCTGTCGGACCTCGGTTTCATTCCGCTGGTGCACTGCAAAGGCACTGACTACGCTGCGTTCTTCGGCACCCAGTCGACACAGAAGCAGAAGCAATACAACACCGACATCGCCAACGCCAACGCCCGGCTGTCCGCACAGTTGCAGTACATCTTCGCCACTTCGCGCATCGCCCACTACATGAAGGCGATCATGCGCGACAAGATCGGCAGCTTCGCCTCGCGCAAAGACGTCGAACTGTTCCTCAACAAGTGGCTGTCGAGCTACGTGTTGCTGGACGACACCGCGAGCCAGGAAGCCAAGGCCAAGTTCCCATTGCGTGAAGCGCGGGCCGAGGTGTTTGAAGTGCCGGGCAAACCGGGCGTCTACAAGGCTGTGACGTACCTGCGCCCGCACTACCAACTGGACGAACTGACCGCTTCGTTGCGCCTGGTCGCTGAACTGCCGCAATCGACGCGCGGCTGATCGAGCACATTGCCAGGGAGGCACCATGACCAGTCAACACAAGCTGTTGCCATCACTGCTGGACCGATTGCTGGACGATCGTCCGCATCAGTCCATCGAAGCGTCATCGCAACGCTTGTGTTCGCTGGCCGATTACAAGGCCAGCATCGTTCGCGACCTGGAAATCCTGGTCAACACCCGCCAGTCCCTGGTCGCCAACGAGCTGGACGGTTTCGTCAACCTGAGCGGCAGCATCCTCGATTACGGCATGCCGGATTTCACCAGCCGCAGCGTGCTTGATCCCAAGGATCGCCTGCTGATCCAGCGGCAACTGGAGAAAGCGATCACGGTCGGCGACCGGCGTTTTCGCAGCGTCAAAGTGCAACTGCTCGCCCAACAGACCGGCCAACGCATGCTGACCTTTCGCGTGGACGCGGTCCTGCGCCTGCAAGACGTCACCCGTCAGGTGTCCTTCGACGCGGTGCTGCAGGTCAACACCCAGGAATACAAAGTGCAGAACCTCAACTGATGCTCGACGAACTGCTGCCCTATTACGAAAAGGAACTGTCGCACCTGCGCTTTTTGGGCCAGGAGTTTGCGAGCCAGTACCCGAAAATCGCTTCGCGGTTGCTCATCGAGGGCGATAACTGCGAAGACCCGCATACCGAGCGCTTGATCGAAGCGTTCTCGTTCCTGTCGGCGCGGGTGCACAAAAAACTCGACGACGAACTGCCGGAAATCGTCGAGTCGTTTCTTGAAGTGCTGTACCCGCATTACCTGCGCCCTACTCCGTCGATGTCGATCGTCGAATTCAATCTGGGCAAACAGGAAAAAGTCACCGAAGCCTTCCGTGTACCCCGGCATACCGAACTCAGTGCCAACCCGATTGATGGCGTGGTGTGTAAATTCCGTACCTGCTACCCGGTCGAGCTGTGGCCGGTGGCGGTGCAACAGGCGTCATTCATCGAGATGGAGCGCTCGGCGTTCAACGGCCACAGTGCTGACCTGGTTGCGCGCTTGCGCATCGGTCTGGTCGCGACCTCCGATGTGATGTTCGGCAAGATGGAACTCGACAGCCTGCGGTTTTTCCTCGACGGCGAAAGCACGTTGATGCTGCAACTGTACGAACTGCTGTTCAACAACCTGGCCAAGGCCACGCTGAGCTTCGAAGATCAAGGGCGCACCCGTGAGGTCGTCTTGCCGGCCAACGCGTTGAAAGCCGTCGGCTATGGTCTCGACGAAGGTTTGGTGGACTATTCGGAGCGCTCGTTCCTCGGCTATCGCCTGCTGCACGAGTACTTCACCTTCCCCGACAAGTTCATGTTCTTCGACCTGTCGGGCTTTGCGCGGATTCTGGCGGGCAAGGACGTCGAGAAGGTCGAGGTCAATTTCTACTTCTCCGACTACGACCTCAGCGACCGTTTGGCACGCCTGACGCAAAACATCGGGCGCAATAACTTCAAGCTCAATTGCACGCCGATCATCAACCTGTTCCGCCAGCAGGCCGAGCCGATCAAGTTGACCCACGCCCAGCACGAGTACGCAGTGACGCCGGATGTGCGCCTGCAAAGCTCGGCGGAAGTGGTGTCCATCGATCGCGTGCGGCGCGTGCGCAAGGTCGGCGGTATCGATCAGGTCGGCACTTGCCACCCGTTTTTCGAACCCCGTGGCGATCAGGGTCCCGGCCAGAGTTTCTGGATTGCCCGGCGCCGTGCCGTGCAGACCGGCCAGCGCGATGGCTCGAACGTGTTTATCCGGGTGGTGGACCGAGAGCTGGGGTTAATGGAGTCCAACAACGACACGTTGAGCATCCGCCTGACTTGCAGCAATCGCGACCTGCCCCTGATGTTGCCATTCGGTGGCGAGCGCGGTGATTTCAACATTCCCGGCAACTCGGTGATCAAGGACATCCGCTGCCTGCGCAAGCCCACCGCCACCGCGCGCGTGCCGCTGGGCAACGGGGTGATCTGGCGGCTGATTTCACACCTGTCACTGAACCACATGTCGCTGGTGTCCCGTGGCCGCGAGGTGCTGCTGGAGCTATTGTCGCTCTACAACTACCGCAACGTCTCGGCGATCCGCAAACAGATCAACGGCATCGTCTCGGTCAGCAGCGAACCAGTGGTTGCGCGCATCGGCCACCCGCGACCGAATTTCGTCCGCGGCGTCGGCATCACCCTCAATTTCGATGAAAGCCAATACACCGGCAGCGGTGTGTTTTTGTTCGGCATGGTGCTCGACCACTTCTTCGGTCAGTACTGCTCGATGAACAGCTTTACCCAATTAACCCTTCGCACCTTGCAGCGCGAAAAGAGAGTCGTCCAATGGCCACCGCGAACCGGCGATCAACCCCTGGTCTGATTGATCAGGCACGGGCTGAGCCGCACCGATTCGAGTTTTTCCAATTGGTGCGCTTGCTTCGCCTGCATTACAGCAGAACCGGGCGCATGGACCTGGAAACCCGACCGCACGAAGACCCTCTGCGTTTTCGCTCGCAGCTGTCGCTCAACTTCCCGGCCAGTGAAGTCAGCGATTTGCAGTTTGAGCGTGAAGGCAAGGTGTCCGTGGCCGGCCTGCCGTTGTCTGAAGTGCAAGTCACGTTCATGGGCCTGGTCGGGCCGTCGGGTGTCTTGCCGCGCCCGTACACCGAGCTGTTGATCGAGCGGCACATCCAATACCGGGATGACGCGGCCCATGCGTTCCTCGATATTTTTTCGCATCGCATGACCACGCTGTTCTACGAAGCCTGGCAAAAGTACAAGTTCTACATCGAGTACGAACGTAACGGCAGCTCGGATTTCGACCGCTACCTGCTGAATCTGGTGGGGTTCGGCCCCGAGGCGCAGAAGCAGAAATTCGACAAACAAGGCTCGCCCCTGCGCCGAGAATTGTTCAGCTATTTCTCCGGCCTGTTCGCCCAGAAACCGCGCAATGCGTTGAACCTGGAAGTGATGCTCAGTTTCTATTTTTCGCTGCCGTTCAAGGTCAAGCCGTTTGCCGGTCGCTGGCTGAAGCTCGATGCCAGCCAATGCACGCAGCTAGGGCGCAAGAACGCTGTGCTCGGGCAAAGCGCCGTGGCCGGCAACCGGGTCTGGGATTACCAATCGTGCGTGCGCATCGAAACGGCGCCGCTGGAACTGGCTGACTATCAACGCTTGCAGCCGGGCAGCGTCGACTACCAGAAACTGGTTGAGTTGGTGCGCTTCTACGTCGGTGCCGAACTCGATTTCCAGTTGGCACCCAAGCTCAAACCCCAAGCCGTCCCCGTCGCCCGCCTGGGTCGTCAGGGCAACGTTTCGCTGGGCCGGCTCGGTTGGCTCAAACGACCAGGCGTCGACGTGGAACCCTCCCGTTGCGCGCTCTTCCACATTCCTTTTGATGGGGTCTCCCTGTGAACCTGAAGCCCCTGTTTGCCAAGCTGAACGACACCAGCCGTACCGCCACCGAAAGCGCCGCGGCGCTGTGCCTGTCGGAACACCATTACGATGTCGAGATCGAGCACCTGTTGTTGCAGTTGCTCGACAGCCACGACAACGACCTGCCAGCCATCCTGCGTCATTACGACGTGGTGCCTGAACGCTTGCAGGCGCAATTGGTGACGGCACTGGGGACGTTCAAGAAAGGCAATACACGCACGCCTGCGCTGTCGCCGCACTTGACCCGCATGATCGAACAGGCGTGGGTGCTGGCGTCCATCGAATTCGGCCAGGCGCAGATCCGTACCGGCCATCTGTTGCAGGCGTTGCTCGATGACGACGAACTGCGCCGGGTGGTGATCGCGGGTGCGGCGGAGCTGGAGAAAATCAACGCCGACGATTTGCGCGTGAACCTCAACGCGTTAGTGGAAGGCAGCGCCGAATCGGCCCTGACCAAACCGCTGGGTACTTCAGACGCCGCCAGCGCCAGCCCGATCAAAGGCAACGGCAAAACCCCAGCCCTCGATCAATACACCATCAACCTCACGCAAAGCGCTCGCGAAGGCCGGATCGACCCGGTGCTGGGCCGCGAATTCGAGGTGCGGCAGATGGTCGACATCCTCACCCGCCGCCGCCAGAACAATCCGATCCTCACCGGTGAAGCCGGCGTGGGTAAAACCGCTGTGGTTGAAGGCCTGGCCCTGCGCATCGTTCAAGGTGACGTGCCGTCGGTGCTCAAGGGCGTTGCCATCCACACCCTGGACCTGGGTTTGTTGCAGGCCGGTGCCGGGGTGAAAGGCGAATTCGAAAACCGCCTCAAGTCAGTCATCGAAGAAACCAAGCGCAGCCTGCACCCGATCATTCTGTTCATCGACGAAGCGCACACCTTGATCGGTTCGGGCGGCCAGGCCGGACAGAACGATGCCGCCAACCTACTCAAGCCCGCGCTTGCTCGTGGCGAGTTGCGCACTATCGCGGCGACCACCTGGGCCGAGTACAAGAAGTACTTCGAGAAAGATGCCGCCCTCGCCCGCCGCTTCCAGGTGGTGAAGGTCGAAGAGCCGGACGAAGACAAGGCGATCCACATGCTGCGCGGCCTGCTGGCCAAAATGCAGGAACATCACAAGGTCACGGTGATGGACGAAGCGCTGGTGCAAGCCGTGCGCCTGTCCAATCGCTACATCACCGGGCGCCAACTGCCGGACAAAGCCGTCAGCGTGCTGGACACCGCTTGCGCCCGGGTCGCCTTGGGGCAATCGGCGCAACCGGGACCGCTGGAAGACTGCAAGCGCCAGATCGACAACCTGCAGGCAGAGGTCTCGGTGCTGCAGCAGGAAGCCGCCAAAGGCAGCGACCATGCCCGCCGCCTGACCACCCTCAATACCGAATTGCTCAGCGAACAGCAGACCCGTGATGCCCTTGAACAACAGTGGCAACGTGAACTGCAATTGGTGGAAAAACTTGGCGCCCTCAGCCACCCGGAAAACCAGTCCCCAGATGCTCAGGAAATTGCCGCGGTGCGCGCCGAGCTGGTCAGCGTCCAGGGTGAACAACCGCTGGTGCATGCACTGGTAGATGGCGGCACCATCGGCGAAGTGATTTCCGGCTGGACCGGTATTCCGCTGGGCAAAATGCTGCGCGACGAAATCGAAACCGTGCAGCGCCTGCCTGCATTGCTGGGCGAGCGGGTACTCGGCCAGGACCATGCACTGCTCGAAATCGGCAAGCGCATCAAGATTTCCCGCGCACGCATGGAAGACCCGAACAAGCCGATCGGTGTGTTCCTGTTGCTCGGCCCGAGCGGCGTTGGCAAGACCGAAACCGCACTGGCGCTGGCCGACACCCTGTACGGCGGCGAGCGTAACGTCATCACCATCAACATGTCCGAGTACCAGGAAGCCCATACCGTCTCGAGCCTCAAGGGTTCGCCTCCGGGTTACGTCGGTTATGGCGAGGGCGGCGTGCTGACTGAAGCCGTGCGGCGCAAGCCCTACAGCGTGGTTCTGCTCGACGAAGTGGAAAAAGCCCACCCGGACGTGCTCGAACTGTTTTTCCAGGTGTTCGACAAAGGCGTGCTGGATGACGGCGAAGGTCGCGAGATCAACTTCCGCAACACCGTGATCATCCTCACGTCCAACACCGGTACCGACCGCATCATGCAGTGGTGCCTCAATGCCCAGCCGCAACCGACACCGGAAGACATCGTCGAAGGGCTGCGTGACGAATTGAACCAGGTATTCAAGCCGGCCTTCCTCGGCCGCCTGACCATCGTCCCCTACTACCCGGTCAAGGACGCGATTCTGGAGCGCATCGTCGCGCTCAAGCTCGAACGCATTCGCCAGCGCTTCGAGCGCAATCATCAGGCCGTCCTGAGCTATGACGAGGAGCTGGTCAAAGCCATTGCCTCGCGCTGCACGGAAGTCGACAGCGGCGCCCGCAACATCGACAACATTCTGTCCAAGACCCTCATGCCCGAGCTGGCGCAGCGGGTACTGGAGCGCATGGCGCAGGACAAACCGATCCAGAGTTTGAACATCGAGTTGGGCAGCGACGGCGATTTCGCCTATCGCCTGTGCTGATCGAGCATTTACAGGTAGTGGTCATGGACAAGAATTTTTCAGGGAAACGTCCCGTGAAGGCATTGGCTCAATGCCTGACGGTGGTGGCGATGATGACGGTACTGAGCGCCTGCGGCGTGACTGATCGGGTCAGCAAGCGGGTCGACGATACGTGGGCCGGCGACATGCTGTTCGATGACAACGAGAAAGTCATCCTGACCTCCGACGGCGGCAATCAGCTCAACCCCGACGCGGAGGGCAAACCGCTTTCGGTGGTGCTGCGAGTCTATCAGCTGACTTCACTGGAGCGCTTTTCCTCGGTAGACGCCGACTCGCTGTGGGACGACCCGCAAAAAGCCCTCGGCAACACCCTGATCGAGAACCGCGAAATCACTTTGTTGCCAGGCATGGGCCAGGTCGACAAGTGGCCCCTGAACAAGGCCGCGGGTTATGTCGGCGTCGCGGCGTTTTTCCGCTCCGACGAGAACAGCCGCTGGAAGGTCGCGTTTGACGCCAATTCGTTGCGCAAGGACGGCATCTGGTTTTCTTCCGATGGCCTGCGAGTACTGGTCGACAACAACACCGTCTCCGCCGTCAGTGGCGTCGACGTGCTGAACAAACCCAAGACCGAAGAGCAACTCGCCAAAGCTTCCGCCCTGCCCGACCCACCGGCCCAGCCAACGCTGACTCAACGGGTTCAGGACGTGGTGATTGAAAAAGCCCAGGACAAGGCAGCCGGCTCCGCGCAGAAAGCCGTGGACTCGAAATTGAATTCATTATTGGAAGGCGCTCAATGAGTAAGCAAAGCCGGGTGATGTGGTCCGAAGGCATGTTCCTTTTGCCACAACATTTCCAGTATCAGGATGAGTTCCACCAGCATCAGCTGGCGCAGGCGACCCTGCGCAATACGCCTTTTCACTGGGGCGTGCAGTTGCTCGAAGTGGACGAAGAAGCCCTCGCCACCGGCTCCCTGCAGCTGAAAAGGCTGAAACTGGTGTTTCCCGACGGCAGTCTGTTCGATGCGCCGCAGCATGATCCGCTGCCCGCTGCCCGCGATTTGAAGGACTTGCTCAAGGGCAACGACCTGAAGGTCTACGCCGCGCTGAAACTGCCTGAGCCCTTCGGCCTGAACTACGTCGAAGACGGCCAGGAACAAAAGACCGGGCGACGCTTTCGCAAGCAGTTCGACACCTTGCCGGACCTCAATGAAGGCGACCTGGAAAACGAAATCACCAGCCTGCGGCTAAACGCAGTGATGCTGATCGATGGCGACAACCTGGATGGCTACACCTGGTGCCCGATCGCTCGCCTGTCGCGCAACAACATCGGCGGTTTCAACCTCGACGGGCATTTCGTGCACCCGACGCTTCACTTGGGCACGCACGACACCCTGATCGGGCTGGGCAAGCGTTTGCTCGGTGCTTTGCAATCGAAAAGCAAGGCGCTGTCCGGCCGTCGTCGCGAGCGCGCGGATCAGATCGCCGAGTTCGGCTCCAGTGACGTAACCCTGTTCTGGCTGTTGAACACGGTGAACCGCGCCCATCCGACCCTAGCGCATTTGCTGGCCCATCCGCGTTTGCACCCCGAACGCTTGTATCTGTTCCTGGCTGAACTCGCCGGCGGCCTGCTGACATTTTCCCTGGATACACAGCTCAACGACATCCCCGAGTACGACCACCACGACCCGGCGGCCTCGCTGGTCAAGCTCGACGAAATGATTCGCGTGCTGCTCGACAACGTGGTGCCGAACCAGTGCGTGGTGATCAACCTGACCCAGACCAAACCCTCGTACTGGCAAGGGCAGTTGCACGACCCACGGCTGGCGGAGGCCGATTTCTACATTTCCGTGCACGCCGACATGCCGGGCGCGAGCCTGCTGGAACTGGTGCCACGGGCGTTCAAGGTCGGCTCGCCGGAAGACATCGAAGTGGTGGTCAACAGCGCCATGCCGGGGGTCACGCTCAATCACTCGACGCGCCTGCCCAATGCGATTCCGGTGCGACTGGACAATCACTATTTCTCCATCGAGCCCCATGGGCGGGTCTACGAACGAATGATGAGTGCCCAGGCCATTTCTTTCTATGCGCCCAGCGCGTTCACCAACCTCAAGCTTGAACTGATGGCGGTACTCAAATGACCGAAGCCGTACTGCAAGGCGCCGTTGCGGCCGCCAGCGAAAAACCGACGCTCAAAGACCTGGTGCAGGATTTCATCAGCATGGCGCTGATCGTGCGCAAGGGCCGCCAAGTGACTTCGGTCAGCGCCTTCGAGGCGAGCGTCGACACCTTCTTCAAGGCACTGGAACGCGATGCCCGCAGCGCCAACTATAGCGTTGAACAAGTGAAGGACACCCAGTACGCCTTGTGCGCCTTCCTCGATGAAAGCGTGTTGCGCTCCGGGGACAACGAACTGCGCCGTCACTTTGAATTGCAGCCGTTGCAGTTCCGCTATTTCGGCGTGCACCTGGCGGGCGAAGGCTTCTTCGAAAAGATCGATTCATTGCGGGGCGACGTCAAACAGAACCTCGATGTCCTCGAGGTCTACCACCTGTGCCTGGCCCTGGGTTTCGAAGGCAAATTCAGCCTCGGGCAAAAGGACCAGTTGCGTTACCTGGCCAATACCCTGGGCCAGGACATTGCGCGCTTTCGCAAGACGCCCAAGGCGCTCTCGCCTGACTGGGCCTTGCCCGACCAGGTCTCGCAGATGCTGCGCCATGAAGTTCCCCTTTGGCTCTACCTGGCGCTGATTGCGCTGGTCTGCGTGGGTGTTTACCTGACGCTGGACTGGCTGCTGGCCAAAGACGTAGCCGCGTTGTCCGAACAAATCAGCCAGCTGTTCAGTGCCTGAGCACAGGTCAGGTAACCGAGTCAGGAAGACATGAAGACATTATTGCGTTTGTTGAAGAGTTTTTGGTTCCTCGTCCCCGTCCTGTGGCTGGCAAGCCTGGCGGTCTGCTGGTTCGTGGCCCCGCACGTGAGCTGGCTGCGCGGTTATGCGCTGGAGGCCATGGCGATCGTCAGCGCCTTCTACCTGCTGATCATTGTGCTGCGTCAGTACAAGCGTATCCGTGCAGAACACAACCTTGAAAACCTGGTGCAGATCGAAGTCGATCGTTCGCTCAAATCCACCGGCGAGTTCCGCGATCAGCAAGTGCTGCGCGAACGCCTCAAGCACGCCATTGCGATGCTGCGCGCCGACCGTTCGGCCGGTGGCGGTGGTTCGTCGGCACTTTACGATTTGCCGTGGTACCTGGTGATCGGCATGTCGGCGGCGGGCAAGACCTCGTTGCTGACCCGCTCCGGCCTGTCCGCTAGCATTGCCAGCAGCGCCAACGACACCGAAAGCGGCACCCAGCATTGCGATTGGTATTTCAGCCCCGAGGCCGTGATGATCGATACGGCCGGCCGTTACCTGCGCGACGACCCATCGGCCAGCGAGTTCGCGGCGTTCCTGCGCATGCTGAAAAAGCAGCGCAACAAAGCCGCCGTCAATGGTCTGGTGTTGGTGGTGAGCCTGCCTGAACTGCTGGCGTGCAGCGCGGCCGAGCGCAACGAACTCGCCGCACAACTGGTGTCGCGCATCGAGGAGTACAACGATTGCCTGGAAGCCAATCCACCGATCTACCTGATGCTGAGCAAGACCGACCAACTGCCGGGCTTCAGCCAGGCGTTCGAAGGCCTCGACCTGAACGAGCGCCAGCAACCGCTTGGCATGACCTTCGGTTTGTCCGAGATCCGCAACCAGGGCCTGCGCCCGGTGCTGGATGCCAAACTGGCCAATTTGCACAGCCATATTCGTCGTCACGTCGATGCCCAGATGATTGCGTTGGGCGCCGATGCCAACAGCGCATTGCTGAACTTCCCGAACTATTTCGCCGAGCTGTCGGGCGTGCTGGAACAGTTTCTCCAGCACTTCGCCGAGACTCGTCGCAGCGGCGCGCCACTGTTGCTGCGCGGGCTGTATTTCACCAGCGCCTTACAGACCGACCAGCAACTGAGCCAGGTGTATGAAGACGATCTGGCAGAGTCGTTCGCCCTGCAACCGGAGCACGAACAACCGGAGCCAAGCACCGGCCGCAAAATCAGCGACCGCAGCTACTTCATCACCGACACGTTCCGTCGAGTGATTTTCCCGGATCGCGACCTGACGCTTTACCAGTCGCGTTTCGGCAAGAACAAATCCGCCAGCCCTGCCCTGCTGGGCCTGGCGGTCCTGGCCGGTGTCGCGTTCATCGGCTGGCAAGCCCTGTCGTTCCAGAACAACCGTCAGTGGCTGGCCACGCTGCGCGAGCAATTGACCGAACTGCAACAGTCGCCGGACAGCGCGCGGTTACTCGCATCAGGGCAAGGCCTGGAACTGCTGCGCGATCAACTCACGGCTATCGAGAAACACCGCGCCAAAGGCGTGCCGCTGCAACTCGGCGCCGGCCTTTACCGTGGTGACGACATTTACCGTGTCGCCCAGACCGCCTATTTGCAGCAACTGCGCACTCAGGCGCTGGAACCGATCACCCTGCAATTGCAGTTGCAGATGCGCGCGTTCAACGAGTTCGCCAAGACCATGGACCCGCAAAACACCTTTGCGCCCGCAACGTCCAAGGCCGGCTCCGCCAAAACCCGTCTGCAGGGGCAGAAACTGCCGATCCGCTTGAACAACGTGCCACGCAGCACCGCTGATGTTGCCGGTCGCCTGAACGGTGCAGCCCGTGGGGCCGCCAACAAGGCTCGCGGCGAAGCCCTGACCGCGTTGCGCAACCCGGCCACGGCGAGCGATGCCGCAGAACTGTCGGCGACAACCGGCGGGCTTTCGTTGTCCGAAGAAATGCTCGGCCGACTGGATGAGCGCCAGGTCGCTTCGATCATCGAGTCTTACAACGCACTCAAGCTCTACCTGATGCTGACCCAACCCGCCACCCATCCGGATGCAGAGTTCGTGGCGGCTGCGTTGCCGCTGGCTTGGGCCAATACCGCCAGCGCCGACAACGCTGTCAGCAGCGCGGTGATTGCGGACAACGCGCCGGTGTATGTGCAATTGCTCAAGAGTGGTCAGGCGCCGACGTTGTCGCGCAACGAACAACTCATCAGCGAAACCCGCAACAGCCTCAAGTCCTTCATGATTTCCAGCTCGCTGGTCGATCGCGAATACCTGCGCCTGCAACTGGAATCCAGTCGCCAATTCCCGGCCGTCGGCCTGAGTGATCTGGTGCCATTGCCGGGCCGTCAGTTGCTCTACGGCACCGAAGCGGTTCCAGCGATTTTCACCCGTCAGGGCTGGGAACAGTTCGTCAGGCCGGAGCTGATCAAACTGGTGTCGGGCAACCTGCAGAACGAATCGGACTGGGTACTGGACGGTGAAGGCGCCGACAGCATTGTGCAAAAAGCCAACTTCATCCGTGAGTTCATGACGCGCTACAAGCGCGACTACACGCAAGCCTGGTACACCCTGATCGACAGCGTCGGCGTGCGCCATTTCACCGACATGGCCAACGCAACCCAACAGCTGTCGCTGCTCAGCGACGTACAAAACTCGCCAGTGAAAATTCTCTTGGCGGCGGTCAACGACAATACCCAATGGGATGTCCCTGCCCCCCGCGAAACCCTGCAAGCGGGCATCAAGCCTGAGGACGGATTCTGGAGCAGCGTCACCGGCATTTTTGACGGCAAGAACGCCTCACCGAGCACGCTGATTTCGCCTTTGCCGGCGGTCGACGACGGCAGCCTGGCGAAACGCTTCGAGCCAGTGTCGCGGGTGTTTGCCGTGCAAAACGCCGAAGGCGCCGACAGCACGATCATGGATCGTTACCTGGCGGCGTTGCGCAAACTCAAGGTGCGGATGAACAACATCCAGCGCTCCCAGGACGTTGGCAAGAGCAGCAAGCAGCTGATCAGCGAAACCCTCGAAGGGCTGCCGAGCGAAGTGACCAGCGTGCGCAACTATGTCGAGACCACCGTCGATACCAGCCAGGGCGGCCTGTCCTCTTCATTGCAGGGCTTGTTCAGCCTGCCGATCCAGTTTGCCTGGGAAACCCTGCGCGACCCGGCCGGCCAACAGATTGCCAAGGCTTGGGCACAGCAGATTGCCAAGCCATGGGAACAGGTCATGGCGCACCGTTACCCCATTGCACCCGGTAGTCGCAACGAAGCCTCGGTCAAGGACCTGCAACGTTTCGTCGACCCGGAATCCGGGCTGTTGCCGAACTTCAAGCGTAACGAAATCGGCAACCTGTCCGGTGGTGAAGGCCTGGGGATGAGCAGCGACAGCAAGGCAACACCGCTGGTCAATCCGAACATGGTCAACAGCATCGACAAGGCCAGCTCGTTGGGCCAGGTGATTGCCAGCCTGTCGGACCGCGACAACGGTTTCGAGATCATGCTCGAACCTGCGGCCAGTCTCACCGACATCATCTTCACTCTCGATGGCCAGGTGCAGCACTACCGCAACGGCAAGACCAGTTGGAGCCGTTTCTCGTGGCCGGGCACCACCACCACGCCGGGCGCACGACTGGATGTGGTGACACTGAGCGGCGAACGCATCACGGTATTCGACTACCCAGGCCGTTGGGGCCTGCTGCGCATGAACGACAGCGCACGGGTCAGCGATCTGGACGGTATCCAGCAACGCTTCAGCTGGAACACCAGCAGCGGCCCGGTCAGCCTCGCCGTGCGCAACTACGGCGGCGTCAAACTGACGGACTTGGCCAACGTCAAAGCCTTGAGCGCACTGAACGCCAAAGAAGGTCGTCCGCTGTGAGTCGCCGCACCTTGAATCAGGGAACCGGCCAATGATCGGCTGTTTCGGAAAAGTCCCATCGAGCCCGGACTTCGTCAGCCTGCAAGGTGCAGGCGACGACGTCTGCGAGTTCGACGGCTGGCTCCAAGGCGCGCTGGCCGCCTTGCAGCACCGCGAAGACTGGCGCGAGCTGTTCGACACGTTGCCGGTGTGTTTTTTCAGCTATCGCGCGCGCAGCGGCAATTGGTTGCTGGGTGGGATGATCAGCTCGAAAGATTCGAGTGGGCGACGCTATCCGTTTTTCATTTTCCAGACGCTCAAGGCCAGCGAAGCCGAGCCTCTGGTCAATCCGTTCACCCTTGGCGAACTGTTCAGTGGCCAGATCAGGCCTCTGCTGCACATGGCCGTCCAGGGTGAAAGCACCTCGGTGCTGTTCGATCGCATCAAGGCCCTGCGTCCGTTGCAAGGCCAGGACTTCGAGTTGTTCCGGCGCGTACATGACAAGTTCCTGGTGAACTTCAACCTGCGCGATATCAGTAGCGCGCTCCAGGGCGCCTACCCGGAATTCGTCACCAACGCCGCGCTTACCCGGCTTCACGCCCTCAGAAGGCACCTGGCGCACACGACGCCAATCGGCATCGCCCTGCCCCTGCCGGCGGAACGAGGCCTGAAGAATCCGACTGCTGATTTGTGGGTCACCTGGCTGACGCAAATGACCCCGGAACGCGCGGTGCCGCAGATCAGTCTGCTGGCCGACGACTTCATGCGCCCCCGGCTGATCTGCTTCGCCTCACGCCAAACCAGCGATGCCTACCGCGTGCTGACGGGCATTAGTGACCGCTCGCAAAGCTACGACGTGCTGGCGTCTTTCGATGCCTTCGACGAGCACCACCGCCAACACGCCTTTCCCGAAATCGACCGCCCTCTGGGTGACGTTATCGACCGTTTTGTCGATGCCCTGGATTCGAAGCCTGTATGAACAAGATCAAGTACTACTTCTTGCGCTATCAACCCTACATTCTGGGGGTGTGCTTTTTCCTCACGATCTTCGTGGTGTGGGGCATCGGCCGTGCGTTTGATTTCAGTTCGCTCAACAGCCTGCTGACCGGCATCGGCGTATTCCTGGTGCTGTCGGCAGGCTATGTGCTGCTGCTCTATCGTGGCGTGTCACGCCATCACAACCTCGAAGGGCTGCTGCGCGACGATGCCGATCAAGCGGTGCTGAACGCGAGCCCGGCGGATCGCGAAGAGGTCAGCCTGTTGCGTGAGCGGCTGTTGCAGAGCATCGAACGCCTGCACAGCAACAAGCCCCGAGGCAGCAACCCCAAGGATGCGCTGTACGCCCTGCCCTGGTACCTGGTGGTCGGGCAGCCGGCGGCGGGCAAGAGCACCATGCTCTACCAGTCGGGCCTCAATTTCCCCTACGCCGAGCGCGAAGGCGTGCGGGTCGCAGGCCTGGGTGGCACGCGCAACTGCGACTGGTTTTTCAGCTCCGAAGCAGTCCTGCTGGACACCGCCGGCCGCTACATGAACAACCAGGAAGAGGCCGGCAAATGGCGGGCCTTCCTTCAATTGCTGCGCCAGCATCGCCAGCGCCGTCCACTCAATGGCCTGATCGTCACCGTCAGCATCCACGACATCCTGCAATCCTCGCTGGAAGATCAGGAGCGTATCGCCAAGCGCCTGCGCGAACGCATTCAGGAAACCCATGCCCTGCTCGAAGTGCGTTTGCCGGTGTATCTGGTGTTCACCAAGTGCGACCTGGTGCCGGGCTTCGCACCCTTCTATCGCCAACTTGATGAAACCGCGCGCGGCGAAGTCATGGGCAAGACCTTTTCCCACAAAGGTTACGAGCAGGCTGATTGGGGCCAGCGCTTCGGCGTCGCAATGGATGAACTGGTCACCTACTGGCAACAGGTGGCGAGCCAGCAATTGGTCACGCAGGACATCCAGATCACCCGACAGGATTCGGCGGTGTACCGCTTCCCGCTGGAACTGGCGGCACTCAAACCACGGTTGCAACTGTTCGTCGATGCGCTGCTGCGGGCCAATCCTTATCAAAATGCAGAACTGCTACGCGGCTTTTATTTCACTAGTGCCCTGGATGCCGACCAGCCGGAAATGGGTGGGCACGCGCGCCAGGTGACAGAGCGTTTCTCGCTCGAACGGGATCTGGAGATCGCCAGCGGCAACGCGCAACCGCGCCCGTTGTTCATCAACAGCCTGTTTCGCAAAGTCATCATTCCTGACCAACATTTAGTCGCGCTGTACACCACCAACCACCGCGAACGTCGGCGCAAGGCGGCATGGATCGGCGGCGCCGGGCTGGTGGCGGTGCTGCTGTGCAGCCTGCTCGGCTGGTCGTACATCAATAACAAGAACACCCTGCAAAACATCACGGCAGAGCTGACCCAGGCAGGCGTCGACGATCATTCGGCCAGCGGCCAATACACAGATTGGCAAACATTGGATCGCCTGCGGTTCTGGACCGCGCATTACTACGCGCAGCATCACGACGAAGGTGTGCCGTTGCGCATGCGCCTCGGGCTTTACCAGGGTCACAAGGTAGAGCCAATGGTGCGCAGCCAGTATTTCGACCGACTCGAAACCGTGATGCTCAAACCCACGGCCGACAACCTGACCCGCTCGTTGTATCTGCTGACTACGCTCAAGGTCTATCAGCGCAACGCCAAAGAGTTGATGCCGGTGACAGGCGTGGACAGTGTCGAGCCCAAGGCGCTGCCCAACGACAACCGCGCACAATCCATTGCCGCCTTTGGCAAGGCAACGCTGGACACTTACGTCATGCTGTCGCGTGCGCAACGGGAAAAGGCCGACCCGGCATTCCTGAAAGCGAAAATCCCGGATTACTGGTATCCGGCGATTGCCCGCCAGGTCGGCAGTGCCGCTGCTGCCACCAGTAACCAGGACTATGAATTCGCCAGCCGCCAGATCAATTTCTACAGTGATCAGATTCACGAGCCGGACGTGCCGCGGATTCTCGATAACGCGTTCCTGATCTCCAGCTCGCGCAACTACATCAACAGTTTGCTGACCCAATCGTTGCGTTCGATCGAGACCATCACGCTGGAGTCGGACACCCTGTTCGCCTTTGCCCGTGCCGATTTCCAGAGCCTCAAGACCGAGGGTCAAAGCCAGCTTAGCGCGATTGCCGGCAAGCTGCTCAGCACCCCCAACATCGGGAAAATCATCATCGCCGGGCACGCCGATCAACTCGGCGACCCACAAGGCAACCTGCAGGTTTCCAAACAACGGGCACAAACCATCAGGACTTATCTGGTGGGCAAAGGTGTCCCCGGCGAGCTGGTAGAAGCGGTCGGCGAAGGCAGCACCAAGCCTTTGGTCAAGTGCGATATGCAGCAGCCAAGGGCGCAGCTGATTCACTGCCTGGAACCTAACCGACGGGTAGAAATCGAAGTGCGGGCACTCAACTGAGAAGCCTGCGCCGGTTATAGAAAATTCGGTGCCTGGGTCATCTCGAAGTGGGCCGAGGCTGCCGTAACACACCTCTCTTGATCGTTTCAAAGAGGTTAAAACGAAGGGCTGCGATCTGTTTGCAGATACATCCCTTTAAATGAAGGTAAGGAGAAATTAGAAATGGCATTTGACGCATACATCCAGATCGACGGCATTCCAGGTGAAGTACTGGACGACAAACACAAGGATTGGATCGAAGTGCTGGGCTACGAGTACGGCGCTACTCAGGCCACTTCCGCGACTGCCAGCTCGTCGGGCGGTGCTTCGTCGGAGCGTGTCGCGCTGAGCGATTTCAGCATCCGCAAAGCCGTGGACAAGGCTTCTGCCAAGCTGTTCGAAGCCTGCTGCAAAGGCACGCACATCGCCAAGATCCAACTGAATGTGAACCGCGCTGGTGGTGACAAGGTGACCTACCTGACCATCAACCTGGAAGAAGTCGTGGTGTCGTCGGTCAAAGCGGTCGCCGGTGGCAGCCAGAACGGCGAAGACAAATCGGTTGGCGACCTGCCGATCGAAGAAATCAGCTTCAACTTTGCCCGCATCAAAACCACCTACACCCAGCAGAGCCGTGCCGATGGCCAGGGCGGCGGCAACGTCACCGGCGGTTGGGATCGTACTGCCAACAAGGTTTTCGCATAACACCGTGGCAATGACGGGCCGCCCGGCGGCTCGTTTTCAGCACCGTGCCCGCCGGGCGGGTACGGTGTTCTTTTATTTTGATCAGAGTTACCTATGTCTGAATTTCTCAACGACCTTTCGCTGGCCGAACTGACCGCGCCCATCAATGAGGGGAGCGGCGAAGACTTGAGCTTTTCCGCCTTGTTCGATCAGGTGAAAGAAGCGCGGCGAGCAGACCCCGATTATTTGACCCAGGGTGACTGGCAAACGGATCTGAAGTCCTCTGACTGGGACCTGACCATCACCCTGGCGGCACAAGGCCTGGCTCGACAGAGCAAGGACCTGATGCTGGTCGCCTGGCTCAGCGAAGGGCTGGCGCACCAGCATCATTTCAGCGGTATCACTTTTGGCCTGACGCTGGCCGAACGCATTCTGGATACTTTCTGGGGCGGCCTCTTCCCCTCCCTCGAAGACGGCGTCGATGAACGCGCGGCCCGTTTGGCGTGGATGAAAACCACCTTGGCCGATGTCGTGGGCGGACTGCCCATTACCCAAGGCCAGCAATACGGTCTGCTCCGCTACGACGAGTCCAGGCATGTCGAAAACCTGGCACTGCAAAGCCCTCAGGCCATGCGTGCAGCCCTGGACGAAGGCAAGATCAACGCTGAGGTCTTTCAGCGTTCGGTGGTGCTTACCGACTCCGATCACCTGCGCCGCAAAGCCAGCGAAATCGCCGCCAGCCTCAACGCCTGCCAGCAATTGCAAAGCACCGCTGACAGGCTGTTCGGCCCTGACGCACCGAGCTTTGCCGGGCTGCATGACGTGCTGTCCCGTGCAGGCCAATTGGCCGAGAAGCTGCTTAAAGATCGGGGGATAGAACTGCATCCGGCCCCTGTCGCTGCAACCCCGGCCGCCGAAAGCGCTGGCGCACAACCTACAGGTGCTGCAATGACCCAGACCCAGCAAGACATTCCCGTCACGCCGCTGCGCACCACGCCCCAGACTCGCGACGAGGCGTTCACCCTGCTGGCGGGTATCGCACAATTCTTCAAGCAGACCGAGCCGCAAAGCCCCGTCCCCTACCTGATCGAACGTGCGATCAAATGGGGCAACATGCCGCTCGAAGGCTGGCTCAACGATGTGATCAAGGACAGCAATGTCGTGGACAACATTCGCGATGTGCTGGGCACCAAGGAAGCGAAGTCCTGATGAGCTGATGGACGCAGAAATCTCAGGCAAAAAAAATCCCGGGCAGCTGATGGACGCCCGGGACTTAAAAATGCATAAACCGTGGTGGTGAACGCGGCGCGGATATTACGCAATGTTTCGCGCTGTAACAAGATATTTTATTTAACCAGTCAGTTACTAAATTCTCTAAGCCTTTAAATATCCAGATATTTTTTAAGGTTAACCTCGAAACCTCTTTAACTACAGGAACCAGCGGTATTCCCGCGCGCTGATGTCGTGCAAGAAGGCCAGGTGGTCCTGACGCTTGTTCTCGCAATACACATCAACGAACTCCGCGCCCAGTCCTTCGCGCAACTGCGGATTGCCTTGCATCGACTGCACGGCCTCAAGCATTTCCAGCGGGAAGTCGATGCCGCTGCTGCGGTCTTCGTTGAGCGGCGCAATCGGTTCGCGACCGCGTTCCAGCCCTTGCTCCAGCCCTACCAGAATTGCGGCAAGCACCAGGTAAGGGTTGGCATCGGCACCAGCGAGGCGATGTTCGATTCGCAGGTTTTTCGCGTCCGACTCCGGCACTCGCAGGCAGGCATCTCGATCCTCAAAGCCCCAACTGGCCCGCGAGGCGACGTTTACCGTACCGCTCAAGCGACGCATCGCGTTGTGGTTCGGCGCGAAGATCGGCATGCAGTGCGGCAACACATCCAGGCAACCCGCGACTGCATGGCGCAGCGCTTGTTGCCCGTTCGCCGCCAGCAAGTTGTTGCCCGCTTCGTCGTAAAGGCTCACGTGCACATGCATGCCGCTGCCGGGGTGCTGCAAGTAAGGTTTGGCCATGAAGCTGGCGCGGTAGTTGTGCTTGAGCGCTACACCACGGGTGCTGCGGCAAAACAGGGCGGCCCAATCGGCGGCGCGCAGGCCGTCATCCAGATGGCCGAAATTGATCTCAAACTGACCAGGCCCCAACTCGGCGGTGATCACTGTGGCATCGATACCTTGCGCCCGGGCGGTCTCGACCATTTCATCGAGCACCGGGGCAAACCGCGACAGACGCTCGATGTGCATGTTCGGTTGATCATCGGCATCGCCCGTCAGCGGATCGCGGGCAAACTGCGGCAAACCATCACGCAACTGGCTGTCGAACAGATAGAACTCCAGCTCGAACGCCACCACCGGAAAAATGCCTTTGCGGCCCAGCCGCGCCAGCACTTGCGCCAACACCTCGCGCGGTTCGAATTCGATCGGTTTTGCTGTGCCGTCCGAGGTAATCAACATTTGCCCCAACGGCTGTTTCTCCCAGCTCACCAGTTTCAGCGTGCCGGGCACCAGGCGACGCAAAGCATCGGGATCACCATCGTTGAAACAGTAGTCGCCGATCTTGAACAGCCCGCCCTGAGTGCCGAGCAACACACAGTTTTGCGGCAACTTGAGCGCACTGCCGGCGGCGACTTTTTCGAGCATTTCGATCGGGTAGCGCTTGCCGTAGAAATGCCCGGGAATGTCCAGGGAAATCAGGTCGACGTAGCGCACATCGGGGTAGCGCTGACGAAACCCACGCACTTCGGCCAGCAGATCAGAGCACACAGCATCCATCATTTTGTTCCTTGTTGTTTTTATCAGGTGTAAACCCAAAGCACGCGGGTGAGTTGATCGGACAGATTGCCGTAGCGGCAATGGGCATGACTGGCCAGTTGAAAGCTGTCGCCGGCACGCAGGGTCACCGGCTCATCGTCATCCAGCCACAGCGTCAATTCCCCTTCGAGGACATAGCCGCCCTGCTCCGAGCTGTCTTTCATGTGCCGGTCGCCACTGCTGGCGCCGGGTTCGAGCTGACTTTCCAGCATCGAAAAAGACGCGCGCATTTTCGGCGAGACCATGATGTCGGTGATGCCGTCGGCGTAGTACAGGGTGCGGCGCTCGTCCGGACGGGTCACCCACGGCAGGGCCTTGGGTTTGGGCAGGCTGTAGAAGTAGGTGGTCGGCACGCCGAGGGTTTCGCTGATGGCGGTCAGGTCCGCCACCGTCGGGCGGGACAAACCGCGCTCGACCTGCGACAGGAACCCCACGGACCGGCCGATTTTGTCCGCCAGTTCCTTGAGGGTGTATTTCTTGTGCTTGCGCAGGTCCTGGATCAGGATCGCCAGCGCCGAAATCTCTTCTTGCATGTCCATCTAAAGGCTTCCAGAAATTGCTGCTTCAAATGCTGTCGCGCAGCCGATACCAGGCTTTGCCGATGGCTTCCAGTGGCGCCGCCATGTACTTGCCGCCGGGAAAGCTGCCGTTGCTCAACCCTTGGTACAACGCCAATTCATCCGGCTGACCGAGAATCGCATCGCCGACTGCCCGCGCCCCGGCGAGGGTCGGCAGTACGCCGTGACCGGAGTAACCCTGTAGCCAGTACAAATCGCCACGTCGACCGATGTCCGGCGTGCGCTTGAGGGTCAGGTCGATGTGACCGCCCCAGGCGAACTCCAGCTCGACGCCTTTCAATTGCGGAAACACCCGCTCCAGGCACGGCCGGGTTGCGCCGGCGATGTCTTTCGGCATCCCGCCCAGATACGTGCAACCACCGCCGAACAGCAGCCGGTTGTCCGGTGTGCGGCGGAAATAATCGAGCACGAACTGGTTATCGGTGACGCACACATTGCTCGGCAGCAACGCAGTGGCCTGCGCTTCGGAAAGCGGCGCGGTGGACACCTGATAAGTGCCAACCGGCAACACGCAACTCGATAGCTGCGGGTCGAGCCGATCAAGGTAAGCGTTGCACGCCAGCACCAACACGTCGGCGCGAATGCGACCGCGTTCAGTGGTGACCACGTAACCGTTGCCGTCCTCGTGATAATTCAGTGCTTTGCTTTGTTCATGAATCACGCCCCCGGCCCGCTCAATGGCGGCGGCCAGACCGAGCGCCAGTTTCAGCGGATTCAAGTGCCCGCCTTCAGGATCGAACAACCCGGCCTGATAACGCTCGCTGGCGACCCACTCCGGCAGTTGCTCGCGCGGGATGAACTGCAAAGCGTCGTGACCCCATTTGTGGCTGGCCTCGTGTTGCCATTCCGTCAGCAGGCTGACCCGTCGCGGCATCACCGACGTCCAGAGGTGGCCGGACCGATAGTCGCAATCGAAACCATGACGCGCAGGCAGTTCACGCAATTCCCGCGCCGCCCAACGCATCCCGTCCCACAGCCGCCGCGCGCGCTCATAACCCAGTGCAGCTTCCAGCGGCGGCATGTCACACGACCAACCCAGAATGGCCTGCCCACCGTTACGCCCCGAAGCCGCCCACGCCACCCGACTGGCTTCCAGCAATGTCACGCGCTTGCCGGCCAGCGCCAGGCGCAGTGCCGTGTGCAAACCGCTGAAGCCGGCGCCGATGATCAGCACTTCGGTGTCCTGCTCGCCTTCCAGTGGCGGCCGATTGACCAGGCGATCGGCGCAGGTATGGGCGTAGTAGCTGGCGACATGCTGCGTGGATTGCTGAAACATTCCGGCTCCATGAAATTTTATAGTTTTAATTTCATGAAAAAATACACGATGATTTTCACGCAGGCAATGTTTCAGAGACGAAAGCGCGTTTTAGTCCGATCAGCCGATGCCAAAAGCAACGCTGTTGCTGCTTATTGCGCACAACGCTTCCAACAATAAAATGATGAGGCTTCGATGCGTGCTCGACTCCTGAGGAGTTCAAGTTAGGGGATATTCCTGGCGAGCATGCAACACACTCACGATCTCTATTCGGTCCGTCACTCGATAGACCACCAGGTAGTTGGGGTGCACAACAATTTCCCGAGTACCGGGCACTCGACCGAATCGATACAGATAGGGGTGTTCTGGGAGAACCGATGTAACCATCTCGATGGCCTGCCCCAGGTCGCTGGCCGCTACAACGTGACGATCGCCAATATAATTAAGGATTTGCCAAAGTTCAGCCCTTGCTTCGGGCCGCCACTCAACCAGCATCCCGTTTTTTGCGCTTCGATTCGATCAGGGCTCGCATTTCAGCCATCACTTGATCGTGCGGAACATTTGGACGCGGATCATCCAGTGAAGCCTGTACCTTGGCACGGAACCAACGGTCATAGCTGGCGGCCTGTTCTTCGGTTTCAAACTCGGAAACGATGGGGGAACGTTCGGCGCTCATGGTGACCTCCGGAATCAATGTGTTGGAGTCTATTCGGTATGTGGCTCGTTGTCGTTGTTGCCTGGATGAAGTACAGCCCGCTGGATATGGCATGGTTACTTCAGACAAGCCAAATCCTAAACGCCGCATTTCCGACCGCCAACCCTAAAAAAGCGTCAGAAAATTCCGCGATCGCCCTAAGAATTCACCTACGCGTACCAGCAAACAAAAATGCCCGGACAAAGTGCCGGGCATTTCAGTAAACACACAACGAGTTGTGCTAGTCGGTGAAACCCAGTTTCGCCGCCCGTTTTTCCTGCCCCTGCCCCCGCGTCGCCAGGCAGTAATACAACGGACAAGTCACCACCAACCCCACCAGCCAGGACAGGTCCGCGCCTTCGACCAGATTGGCGTACGGCCCGACATACAACGAAGTGTTGGCGAACGGCAGCTGCACGATGATGCCGATGAAATACGCGACGATCGCATGCAGGTTGAAGCGTCCGTAGATCCCGCCATCAGCGCGGAAGATCGAGGCGATGTCGTAGTGGCCGCGTTTAATCACATAGAAATCGATCAGGTTGATCGACGCCCACGGCACCAGCACCAGCAACAGCGCCAGAATCAGCCCGATGAACTGCGAGATGAAATCCGCCGACGCGCCCAACGCCACCACACAGCAGCCTGCCAGCACCACGCTCGAGAGCACCACGCGCACCTTGATGCTCGGCGTCCATTGACTGGCGAAGGTCTGGATCGAGGTGATGATCGACAGCACGGCGCCATACAGATTCAAGGCGTTGTGGCTGATGATGTTGAGCAGAAACAGGACCATGAGGATCGGCCCCAGCCAACCGGTGGATTGCTTAACCGCCGCCATCGCTTCGGTGCCTTCCGGGGTTGCCAGTACCGCTACCGCACCGAAGGTGAATGACAGGATCGTGCCCAACGTCGCGCCCAGATAGGTCGCGAAAAACGGACGGGTAATGCCGATATCGGCCGGCAGGTAACGTGAATAGTCCGAGACATAAGGCGAGAAGCTGATCTGCCAGATGATCCCCAGCGACACCGTGGCCAGCCAGCCGGACAGGTTGAAACCGCCGCGGGTGAAGAAATCCGCCGGCAGATCATGGGCGAAGATGTAGAGGAACCCGGCGAGCAACGCACTGCCCATGACCCAGGTGCCGATGCGGTTGAGCGTGTGAATGAAGCGGTAGCCGATCACGCCGATCGCGGTGGCGCTGAGGGCGCCGATCAGGATGCTGGCCGGCACTGGCACTGAAGGTGCGATACCGACGATCGATTTACCCGCCAGCACGATGTTGGAAATGAAGAAGCCGATGTAGATCAGCGCGGCGAAGAACACGATCAGCAGCGCGCCATATCGACCGAACTGGCCGCGGCTCTGGACCATTTGCGGAATGCCCATGCGTGGTCCCTGGGCCGACGCGAGGGCAATCACCAGTCCGCCGACCATATGCCCCAGGGCAATCGCCAGCAAACCCCAGAACAGATCGAGATGGAACACCTGAACCACCATGGCGCCGGTGACGATAGGCAGTGGCGCGATGTTGGTGCTGAACCATAAAGTGAAAAGATCGCGAGCCTTCCCGTGGCGCTCTGCGAGTGGAACGTAGTCGACCGTGTGATTCTCGATCAACGGGTCTTGCCGGGACATCTGGGACATATGCATGAACTCGAGTTTGTCTGTTCTTATCTTTGTATGAAGCCAAACCGGGGGGACTCTCTGGCCACCCCTCAGATGCAAACCATATTATGGTATTCCAACATTTTCACAATACTGATCCGCTGTATGGAAGCTCATCTGCTACGCCATCCCGCCTGGTGCCTGTCACCGCTGAATAGCTGAAAGCCCCGTATTTATGGAGCTTCCGGCGAAACCCTTACGTTTATCGGTCCATCAAAAAAGATCTTGCAAACGATGTATTACGGTATACCATCAGACCTACAAGCACATAAGAATCGCGTCACATCACCCGAGGACAGACCAATGATCGATGCCGCCGTCTACAAACAAGTCATGGGCTCGTTCCCGTCCGGCGTAACCGTGATCACCACGCTCGATGACGACGGCCAGATCGTCGGTCTCACCGCCAGCGCCTTCAGTTCGTTGTCCATGGACCCGGCACTGGTGCTGTTCTGCCCCAACTACAGCTCCGATTCCTACCCGGTCCTGATCAAGAACAAACGCTTTGCCATTCATGTGCTGTCCGGCGGCCAGCAGAGCGAAGCCTATGCCTTCGCACGCAAAGGCAAAGACAAGGCGCAAGGGATCGAGTGGACGTTGAGCGAATTAGGCAACCCGATCCTGGCCAACGCCACGGCGGTCATCGAATGCGAACTGTGGCGCGAATATGAAGGCGGCGACCACGCCATCATGGTCGGCGCGGTGAAGAACCTGATCGTGCCCCAGCACAACGCCGGACCACTGGTGTACTGCCACGGCAAGATGGGCGCCCTGCCGGTTCTCGCCTGACCTAATACTTAATAAGGTATTCCAATAATCAACAGACCCGCTGTCGACGGGCCAACAACAAAAGATCCGAGGAAAGCGTCATGAAATTTTCCCTGTTCGTACACATGGAACGTTGGGACGATAGCGTCAGCCACCGTCAGTTGTTCGAAGACTTGACCGAACTGACCCTGATGGCCGAGGCCGGCGGTTTCAGCACCGTGTGGATCGGCGAACACCACTCGATGGAATACACCATCTCGCCAAGTCCGATGCCTTTGCTGGCCTACCTGGCGGGCAAGACCACCACCATTCACCTCGGCGCCGGCACCATCATCGCGCCGTTCTGGCATCCGATCCGGGTGGCGGGTGAATGCGCGTTGCTCGACGTGATCAGCAACGGGCGCATGGAAGTCGGTCTGGCGCGCGGCGCTTATCAGGTCGAATTCGACCGCATGGCCGGTGGCATGCCCGCATCGAGCGGCGGCCAGGCGCTGCGGGAAATGGTCCCGGTGGTGCGCGCACTGTGGCAAGGCGACTACGCCCATGACGGCGACATCTGGAAATTCCCGACATCCACCAGCGTACCCAAGCCAATCCAGAAGCCGAACCCGCCGATGTGGATCGCCGCACGCGACCCGGACTCGCACAACTTCGCCGTGGCCAACGGCTGCAACGTCATGGTCACGCCGCTGATGAAGGGCGATGAAGAAGTCCTCGATCTGAAGAACAAATTCCAGGCGGCCCTCGACAACAACCCCGACGTGCCACGCCCGCAATTGATGGTGCTGCGTCACACCCACGTGCACACCGCTGACGATCCAGAAGGCTGGCAAGTCGGCGCCAAGGCGATCTCGAAGTTCTATCGCACGTTCGATGCCTGGTTCGGCAACAAGGTAACCCCGGTTAACGGTTTCCTCGCGCCGAGTCCGGAAGAGAAATTCGCCGGCCGTCCGGAGTTCGAACTGGAGAGCCTGCACAAGACCGCGATGATCGGTACGCCGGAAGAGATCATTCCGCGCATCAAGTACTACCAGGAACTGGGCGTCGACGAGTTCAGTTTCTGGTGCGATAACAGCCTGCCCCATGCGGAAAAGAAAAAATCCCTGGAGCTGTTCATCAAACACGTGGTGCCAGCGTTTCGCTGAGGATCACAAGGGCCGATTTGCGACACCTGCACCTATCACCTTCATCACAACGCCGGCGTTGAGGCCTTGCCCGACCCGGCGTTTTGCCCGCACTTTTTCAACCCGCTTCAACCCTCCCCTGCAAATCGCAATTTTCTGCCTAGACTTGCTCCTGTCCGTCGTACGAACAAGCGTTAAAACACGGAACCGTACGAACAATTAAAACAAGAGGAATCCCCCCAGATGTTCAAGTCCATCTGCAAAGCGTTCGCCTGCACCCTTGCCCTGGGCACCATCACCAGTGTCATGGCAGCCGATCCGGTGATCATCAAGTTCTCACATGTGGTAGCCGAACAGACGCCCAAAGGCCAAGGGGCGTTGCTTTTCAAGAAACTGGTGGAGGAACGCCTGCCCGGCAAGGTCAAGGTCGAGGTCTACCCAAACTCCTCATTGTTTGGTGACGGCAAGGAGATGGAAGCCCTGCTGCTGGGCGATGTGCAGTTGATTGCACCGTCACTGGCCAAGTTCGAGCAGTACACAAAGTCTGTGCAACTGTTCGACCTGCCCTTTCTTTTTGACAATATCGACGCAGTCAACCGCTTCCAGCTGAGCCCGCAAGGCCAAGCGCTGCTCAAGTCCATGGAAAGCAAAAACATCACCGGCCTGGCCTATTGGCACAACGGGATGAAGCAACTGTCGGCCAACAAGGCACTGCGCGTGCCCGCCGATGCCCGTGGCCTGAAGTTCCGGGTGCAAGCGTCGGCCGTACTTGAGGAACAATTCAAGGCCGTGCGCGCCAACCCGCGCAAAATGAGCTTCGCCGAGGTGTATCAGGGTTTGCAGACCGGTGTGGTCAACGGTGCGGAGAACCCCTACTCGAACATCTACAGCCAGAAAATGCACGAAGTGCAGAAGTTCATCACTGAATCCAACCACGGTGTACTGGACTACATGCTGATCACCAACACCAAGTTCTGGAGCGGTTTGCCACCGGATGTGCGCAGTGAGCTGGACAAGATTGTCGTTGAAGTCACCGCCCAGGTGAACAAGCAAGCGGAGCAACTGAACCAGGGTGACAAAGAACGGATCATTGCGGCCAAGACCACCGAAATCATTACCCTGACGCCCGAGGAGCGTAATCAATGGCGAGACGCGATGAAGCCGGTCTGGAAGATGTTTGAAGCTGATATCGGTCCTGATCTGATCTCCGCCGCCGAAGCCTCCAACAAGGCTCAATGATCGCCGGGCAGGTACTGCTGCGGCGGTGCCTGCCGATCATCACTCGACAGGGGATGCCATCCATGAGAGCACTTCGGCGGATCTGGGAGCACTTCGAGGAGGGGTTTATTGTCTTCCTTCTGGCGGCCATGACGCTGGTCACCTTCGTCTACGTCATTCTCAACAATCTCTACAGCCTCTTCTATTGGCTGGCCGAGCGCTGGGAGGGTGCGAGCGCCCCGTTGTTCGCCGTCGGCGACGGGATCATGGGGATGGCTCAGGCCATGACCTGGAGTACCGCACTGACCAAAGCCCTGTTTGGCTGGCTGATCTTTTTCGGCCTGGCTTACGGCGTGCGCACGGCCGGGCATATCGGCGTTGATGCACTGGTAAGGCTAGCCAGCCGATCGGTGCAGAAATACATCGGCATCGTCGCCTGCCTGTGCTGCCTGGCGTACGCGGGACTGCTCAGCGTTGCCAGCTTCGAATGGATTCAGACCCTGATGAATGCGGGCATCGGCGCTGAAGACCTGGGCCACTTCGGAATCATGCAATGGCACATCGGACTGATCGTCCCCTTGGGGTTTGCCCTGGTCTTCATTCGCTTCGCCGAAATTCTCGTGCGCATCCTGCGCAACCGCCAGACCGGCCTGGGCTTGGCCGACGAAGCCGCCGATGCCCTGAAACTGACTGAACAAGAGGATGACAAGCCATGACCATCGCCTTCCTGTTCGTGGCCCTGTTCGTCCTGATGTTCATCGGTGTTCCCATCGCCATTTCCCTGGGGCTGGCCGGCTCGCTGACCATCATTTTTTTCAGCCCCGATTCCGTGCGCTCCCTGGCGATCAAACTGTTCGAGACGTCGGAGCATTACACACTGCTGGCGATCCCGTTTTTCCTGCTCGCCGGAGCCTTCATGACCACCGGTGGCGTTGCGCGCCGGCTGATCGACTTTGCCAATGCCTGTGTCGGTCATATTCGCGGCGGCCTGGCCATCGCCGCTGTATTGGCGTGCATGTTGTTCGCCGCGCTTTCCGGTTCAAGCCCCGCGACGGTGGCTGCGGTGGGCTCGATTGCCATTGCCGGCATGGTCCGCTCCGGTTATCCGCAAGCCTTTGGCGCAGGGATCATCTGCAACGCCGGGACTCTGGGCATCCTGATTCCGCCTTCGATCGTGATGGTGGTCTACGCCGCCGCCACCGAAACCTCCGTGGGCAAGCTGTTCATGGCCGGTGTGGTGCCAGGCCTGTTGCTGGGCACTGCACTGATGGTGGCGATCTACATCGTCGCCGTTAAGAAAAACCTGCCGGCATTGCCACGCGCGACACTGCGTGAATTTCTGGCTACGGCACGCAAAGCGATATGGGGTCTGCTGCTGATGGTCATCATCCTGGGTGGCATCTATTCCGGGATGTTCACCCCGACCGAGGCGGCTGCTGTGGCGGCCGTTTACTCGGCGTTCATCGCCTTGTTCGTCTACAAGGACCTGACGTTTCGTGAAACGCCAAAAGTCCTGCTGGAATCCGCCAAGCTGAGCATCATGCTGATGTTCATCATTGCCAACGCCATGCTGTTCGCCCACGTCCTGACCACTGAACAGCTCCCGCAACAGATTACTGCCTGGGTGATTGACGCAGGCCTGACGCCCGTGACTTTCCTGCTGGTGGTCAACATTGTGCTGCTGATTGCCGGTGCGTTCATGGAGCCGTCTGCAATCATCCTGATCCTGGCCCCAATCCTTTTCCCCATCGCCATGAAGCTGGGTATCGACCCGATTCACCTCGGCATCATCATGGTGGTCAACCTCGAGATCGGCCTGATCACGCCACCGGTGGGCCTTAACCTGTTTGTCACCTCTGCGGTGACCGGCATGTCTTTACCGGCAACGGTCAAAGCGGCCATGCCCTGGTTGATGATATTGCTGCTGTTCCTGGTGCTGATCACCTACGTGCCGTGGATCTCCCTGGTGCTGCCGAACTGGCTGGGCATGAATTGACGTCTCGTCCACCACGCTCTGCGCCGCGATCTACTACAGTGGAATCACTCTGCATAAAGCCATAACAAGACGGAGAGGTTCCCCATGCGAGTGACAAAACGCTTTGCCCTGTTGGCCGCCGCCACGCTGGCATTCACCACCGCCGCCCAGGCAGCGCCGGTGTTCATCAACATCCTGACCGGTGGGACCAGCGGGGTTTACTACCCGATTGGTGTTGGCTTGTCGCAGATTTACAGCGATGGCATCCCGGGCGCGAAGACTTCAGTCCAGGCCACCAAGGCTTCGGTGGAAAACCTGAACCTGTTGCAAGCCGGTCGAGGCGAACTGGCGCTGGCACTGGGTGACTCGGTTGCCGATGCCAAAAACGGCGTGGAAGACGCCGGTTTCAAAGCGCCGCTGACCAAATTGCGTGCCATTGGCGGTGCCTATCCCAATTACATCCAGATCGTGGCCAGCAAGGAATCGGGCATCAAGACCCTGGCGGATCTCAAAGGCAAAACCATCTCGGTCGGTGCACCCAAGTCGGGCACCGAGCTGAACGCGCGAGCGATCTTCAAAGCGGCGGGTTTGACGTACGAGGACATGGGCAAAGTGCAATACCTGCCCTTTGCCGAATCGGTCGAACTGATCAAGAACCGGCAACTGGATGCGACGCTGCAATCTTCCGGATTGGGCATGGCAGCCATTCGCGACCTGTCCTCTGTCATGGCATTGAACTACATCGCCATCCCGACCGATGTGGTCGCGAAGATCGGCAACCCGGCCTACCAGAGTGCAATGATTCCGGCCAACACCTATGACGGACAAGACCAGGCCGTGCCGACGGTGGCAATCACCAACATTTTGGTCACCCGCGCCGATGTGCCCGATGAAGTCGCCTATGAGATGACCAAATTGTTGTTCGATAACCTGACGCGCTTGGGTAACTCACATTCGGCAGCCAAGGACATCAAACTGGAAAGCGCCGCCAAAAACCTGCCGATCGCGCTGCATCCGGGCGCCGAACGCTACTACAAGGAAAAAGGCGCGCTGTAACCGCACGAGGCGCAGTGGGCCCGCCACTGCGCCATAAATTCTATCCAGTGTGGTCATGAGGCAGGCAGCCAATGAGTGATGAACATCACGGCATTTCCGCGAATCCGCGGGACTGGCCAAAAACCTTGTTTTACGTAGCGTTGCTGTTTTCGATTTTTCAGATCGTCACCGCGGCCTTTTCACCCATCTCCAGCCAGGTGCTACGCGCGGTACACATCGGTTTTTTGCTGTGGGTGGTCTTTCTGAGTTACCCCGCTCACGGCAAGGCTCGTCCCTGGCAACCGCTGGCCTGGCTACTTAGCCTGGCAGCCATCGTCACCGCGTTGTATCAATGGGTGTTCGAAGCTGACCTGATCCAGCGCTCCGGCGATTTGACGACAGCAGACACGGTGACAGGTGTCCTGCTGATCGTCCTGGTATTCGAAGCCGCCCGACGCGTGATGGGCATTGCACTGCCAATCATCTGCGGCCTGTTCCTGGCCTATGGATTGTTCGGCGAATATCTACCGGGCGACCTGGCCCATCGCGGCTATGGCTTCGACCAGATCATCAATCAACTGTCTTTTGGAACCGAAGGGCTGTACGGGACGCCGACCTACGTTTCGGCGACCTACATTTTTCTGTTCATTCTGTTCGGCGCCTTTCTTGAACAGGCCGGCATGATCAAGCTGTTTACCGACTTCGCCATGGGATTGTTCGGGCACAAGCTCGGCGGCCCGGCGAAGGTGGCCGTTGCTTCGTCGGCGCTGATGGGGACCATCACCGGCTCCGGGATTGCCAACGTCGTGACCACGGGACAATTCACCATTCCGCTGATGAAGCGCTTTGGCTACCGGGCCGCGTTTGCCGGCGGGGTCGAGGCCACTTCGAGCATGGGCAGCCAGATAATGCCTCCGGTAATGGGCGCCGTTGCCTTCATCATGGCCGAAACCATCAACGTGCCTTTCGTGGAAATCGCCAAGGCGGCGTTGATTCCCGCCATCCTCTACTTCGGTTCGGTGTTCTGGATGGTTCATCTGGAGGCCAAGCGCTCCAACCTCAAGGGCTTGCCCAAAGACCAATGCCCCAGTGCTTTGGGCGCCGTAAAGGAAAACTGGTACTTGCTGATTCCCCTGCTGGTGCTGGTTTACCTGTTGTTTTCCGGACGCACCCCACTGTTCTCCGGCATGGTCGGCCTGGCACTGACCGCCATTGTGATACTCGGTTCGGCGATCATTTTCAGGGTGCAAGGCTTCGGCCTGCGTTGCGCGTTCTGGATCGCGCTTGGCGTCTTGTGCACCGGTTTTTTCCAGTTGGGCATCGCCGTGATTTTTGCAGTCATAGCGGTGCTGATGGTGATATGCGGGTTCATCAAGGGCGGCCGGGAAACGCTGATCATCTGCCTGCACGCGCTGGTCGAAGGTGCACGCCATGCGGTTCCGGTGGGGATCGCCTGTGCGCTGGTCGGCGTGATCATCGGCGTGGTGTCACTCACGGGGGTCGCTTCGACGTTTGCCGGGTATATTTTGGCCATCGGTCGGGACAACCTGCTGCTGTCACTGATATTGACGATGATCACCTGCCTGGTGCTGGGCATGGGCATTCCAACCATCCCCAACTACATCATCACCAGTTCGATCGCCGCACCGGCCCTGTTGGAACTGGGCGTGCCACTGATCGTGTCGCACATGTTCGTGTTCTATTTCGGCATCCTCGCCGACCTGACGCCACCGGTCGCCCTTGCCTGCTTTGCCGCGGCACCGATCGCCAAGGAGAGCGGATTCAAGATCAGCTTGTGGGCGGTGCGCATAGCGCTGGCCGGCTTCGTCATTCCGTTCATGGCCGTCTATAACCCGGCGCTGATGCTGCAAGGCGGCAACTTGTGGATGACCGCCTACATGCTGATCAAGACCGTATTGGCTGTTGGCCTCTGGGGAATGGCGTCCACCGGATATCTGCAACAGAAAATGGCCATTTGGGAACGTTTGTTGAGTCTTGGTGCCGGTGCATTGTTGATTGTCGCGTTGCCGTTGACCGATGAGATCGGCTTCGCACTCGGGATACTGGTCATTGTCCAGCACGTCTGGAGATCCAGACTGGCCGGGGTGGCCAACGCATGATCGGCTTGTGCCTGGGCCTGGCCGGTGTGGTCTGGGCCCAGCTGCCGGTTTCGGACTTCACGCTGGCATGGAACCACACCATCGAAAAGATCCGCTGGGAGGAGGATTACCGCGTCACTCAACAAGGCCTGGTGCTGGGAGAGGCACGAGTCCGCGGCAATGGCGCGGGAATGGAAATCCCGGAAGACGCTCGACTGGAAAACGGCAGTTGGCACTACCGCCGCCTGCTGCCTGCGCAGCAACCCCTGCGATTGGGACGAACCCCCGAGGCAGGTGACTACCAATTGTGCTTCGATGGCCGCTGCCATTTCATGAGCGAGTGGCTCGGTCCGCCGACCGACAGCCAGCCTTTCATTCAGCTGTGGAGTTGCCCGTCGGGATAAAGCTGCGTGTTGCGTTCGCTCACTGTGTATCACAACGTATCCGGATCCCGTCCCGATACACAGACTTTCATCTGGCCGTCGATACGGACACAGCTCAGATACGTCACCGCGTTGAAATGCCTGCCAGGTTTGAAGGAGATCAGCCAGACCTCCTGGCCAATGGCTTGCAACGGAGACATCACCATGAAGATGGCACTGCAGAACAACCGCACCGGCAATACTCGCCGCCGTCTGGTTGGCCCATCGATCCTCGCGCTCACCCTGTTCAGCGTGCTCGGCACCGCTCACGCGCAAACGACCGCCGCCGCGCAACCCGCCGCGACCAGTGCCGCTGCCACTTATACGACGCCCTCTCCGTTCGGCCCGTTGAAGCATGTCAACGCCGGACTGCTGAGCGTGGCGTACGCCGAAACCGGTCCGGCCGATGGTCCGGTGGTGATTCTTCTGCACGGCTGGCCGTACGACATTCACAGCTATGACGAAGTTGCGCCTTTGCTCGCGGCCAAGGGCTACCGAGTGCTGATGCCGTATGCGCGGGGTTACGGCGATACGCATTTCCTGTCTGACAAAACCGTTCGCAACGGCCAGCCCGCCGCGCTGGCCAGTGATGTCATCGACTTCATGGATGCCCTGAAAATCAAGCAAGCGGTGCTCGGCGGTTATGACTGGGGCGCGCGTTCGGCCGACATAGTCTCGGCACTGTGGCCGGAGCGGGTCAAGGCGCTGGTCTCGGTCAGCGGCTATCTGATCGGCAACCAGGCGGCTGGCCAGAACCCGCTGCCTCCCAAGGCTGAATTGCAGTGGTGGTATCAGTTCTACTTCGCCACCGACCGTGGCCGCGCCGGGTACGAGAAAAACACCCATGACTTTGCCAAGCTGATCTGGCAACTGGCTTCGCCGAAATGGGCGTTCGACGACGCCACCTTCGACCGCAGCGCCAAGGCGCTGAGCAACCCTGATCATGTCGACATCACCGTGTTCAACTACCGCTGGCGTCTGGGGCTGGTACAGGGCGAAAGCAAATATGACGCCCTGGAACAGAAACTGGCGACGGCGCCGTCCATCAGCGTGCCGACCATTACGATGGAAGGCGACGCCAACGGCGCACCGCACCCGAACCCTGACGACTACGCCAAACGCTTTACCGGCAAGTACGAGTTCCGCCTGATCAGCGGCGGCATTGGCCACAACCTGCCGCAGGAAGACCCGAAGGCGTTTGCCAAGGCTGTGATCGATGCGGATCACCTTTGAGCCCTGAGTCCGCATAGCGTTAACACTGTGGGAGCATGCTTGCTCTCACAGTTTTTACTCTCCTCCGACAGCGGCGCCGAGCCTGTGCTTGCCGATACATATGAACATCCGTATATTCGGACAGCCATATATTCGAGCCGTGCTCGTGCTCAATCCTGCCGCCATATTCAAAGAGGAGCCACCATGCGCGTTCTGTTCATGTGCACCGCCAATAGCTGTCGCAGCATCCTGTCCGAAGCGATGTTCAATCATCTCGCGCCAAGCGGTTTCCAGGCGATCAGTGCCGGGAGCTTTCCAAAGGGAGAGGTACTGCCGCGCAGCCTGACCACGCTGCAAGAGGCCGGCATTGCCATTGACGGCTTGAGCAGCAAAGGCAACGACGCCTTCGAAGCCAACCCACCGGATATCGTCATCACGGTCTGCGACAAGGCCGCTGGCGAGACCTGCCCCGTGTACTTCGGGCCCGCGCTGAAAGCCCATTGGGGGCTGGAAGACCCGTCTGACGTGAAGGGCGACGAGGCGACGGTCCGCGCGGCGTTTCACGCAACGCTGACGCGTATCGAAACCCGCTGCAGCGCGTTCCTCGCCTTGCCCTTCGCCCAACTGGATCGCGATGCATTGAAGCGTGAACTCGACCGCATCGGCGCACTGTAAAGGGAGCATCCATGACCGACTCACTGCCCAATCTCGACACAACCTTGATCCGGCCTGGCGCCGATGGCCCGCACAAGCCACGAATCCTGCTGCTGTACGGATCGACTCGCCCTCGGTCATTCAGTCGCCTGCTGGTTGAGGAAGCTGCCCGACTGCTCGAACACTTCGGCGCCGAGACGCGCATTTTCAATCCGACCGGCCTGCCGTTGCCCGACGACGCCCCGGCAGATCACCCGAAAGTTCAGGAGCTGCTCGAGCTGATGCAATGGTCTGAAGGCCAGGTCTGGTGCTCGCCCGAGCGTCATGGCTCGATGTCTGCCGTGTTCAAGGCGCAGATCGACTGGGTTCCGCTGGCGTTGGGTGCCGTGCGCCCGACTCAGGGCAAGACGCTGGCGGTGATGCAAGTCTGCGGTGGTTCGCAATCTTTCAACGTGGTCAATCAACTGCGCGTGCTGGGGCGCTGGATGCGGATGTTCACCATCCCCAATCAGTCTTCAGTGCCGAAAGCCTTTCTGGAATTTGACGAAAACAACCGCATGAAACCTTCTTCGCTCTATGACCGGGTGGTGGATGTGACTGAGGAACTGGTGAAGTTCACGCTGCTGCTCAGGGATCACCCAGAGCTTGTCGATCGCTACTCGGAGCGCAAGGAATCGGCGCAAGAACTTACTCAGCGTGTCAATCAGCGCCTCATTTGAAGAAATGACTGGGCGTCTTGCCGAACTGTTTCTTGAACATGGTCGTGAATGCGCTGGGGCTGTCGTAGCCCAGCTCACCGGCGATGTCGATGATCTTCTCCCCGACCGCAATGCGCTCCAGTGCCAGCAGCAACCGCGCTTGCTGGCGCCACTGGCCGAAAGTCATTCCGGTTTCCTTGTGAAACAAGCGCTGAATGGTTTTCTCGTCGAGGCTGAGCCGGGCGCTCCAGTGCGCCAAGGTCGATCCATCGCCGGGATCACGCTGCAGGGCCGAACAAATGGCTTTGATACGTTGATCCGTCGGCTGAGGCAGGTGCAAAGGCAACGTGGGCAGGATCCTCAGTTCATCGAGGATCAGGCGCATGACCCGGCCCTCGCGCGAGTCCTGGTCGTAGGGCGGCGCTACATTGACAGAAACCTTGATCAACTCACTCAGCAGCGCAGAAATGCTCACTGCCCGAGGCTCGTTCGGCAGGTCTGGAAACGGCTCGGGCCGTACGAACACGCTGCGCATCTTCAACGGCCCCACACAGCGAATCGAGTGAATGTGCCCGCTCGGCATCCAGATGCCACGGCTCGGCGGCACGGTCCACTGGCTCAATCCTGAATGCACGACCATCACGCCCTCGATCGCGTAGATCAATTGATGCGCTTCATGGGAGTGAGGTTCGATCACCCAGCTTTCCGGGTAGTCGGTCGCGCTGCTGCTGACTGCGCAGGCTCGCCCGTCGATCTCTCTGAGGAATTCATCTAGCGGCTTCAACAGCATGCCCTTTTTGCGATAGTCGATTCCCGAATTGCGCGAGACAGGCAATCCGGCGAAACCTAGCATAGCGCTCAACCCCAAAATGGGTAGCGCTTTTGGCGCCCCGCTGTGCGTTTTTGTCTGGAAGACCGCCCATGTCCATCAGCACCACCGCTTCCCCCGCCGCCACCGCATCGGTGGCCAGTCAAGCCAGCCCTCTGGTGATGCGCGTGATCGGCGCCTGTGCCCTCGCGCATCTGATCAACGACCTGATTCAGGCTGTGCTGCCGTCGATCTACCCGATGCTCAAGGCCACTTACGGCCTGACTTTCACCCAGGTTGGCCTGATCACCCTGACCTTCCAGCTCACCGCTTCGCTGCTGCAACCGTGGGTCGGTTACTACACCGATCGTCATCCCAAGCCATGGCTGTTGCCGGCCGGCATGGTCTGCACTCTGATCGGCATTCTCATGCTGTCGATGGTCGGCAGCTTCCCGGCGATTCTGTTGGCCTCGGCGCTGGTGGGCATTGGCTCTTCGACCTTCCACCCCGAGACATCCCGCGTCGCGCGTCTGGCCTCGGGCGGCCGCTATGGCTTTGCTCAGTCGACGTTCCAGGTCGGTGGTAACGCCGGCAGCGCATTCGGCCCGTTGCTGGCGGCGGCGATCGTGATTCCCTACGGTCAGGGGCACGTCGCCTGGTTCGGGCTGTTCGCGGTGTTCGCCATTCTCGTGCAGTACGGCCTGAGCCGCTGGTATCGCAACCACCTGAACCTGTTCAAGCTCAAGCAAGGCAGCAAGGCCACCCACGGTCTGTCCAAAGGCCGGGTGACGTTCGCCTTGGTGGTGCTGGCAATGCTGGTGTTCTCCAAGTATTTCTACATGGCCAGTTTCACCAGTTACTTCACCTTCTACCTGATCGAAAAGTTCGACCTGTCGGTCGCCAGTTCGCAGTTGTACCTGTTCCTGTTTCTTGGCGCCGTCGCTGCCGGCACGTTCTTCGGCGGCCCTATCGGCGACCGGATCGGTCGCAAGCAAGTAATCTGGTTTTCCATTCTCGGCGCTGCGCCCTTCACTCTCGCCCTGCCCTATGTCGACCTGTTCTGGACCGGCGTGCTGAGCATGATCATCGGCTTCATCCTCGCCTCGGCGTTCTCAGCGATCGTGGTCTTCGCCCAGGAACTGGTGCCGGGTAACGTTGGCATGATCGCGGGTGTATTCTTCGGTCTGATGTTCGGTTTTGGCGGCATCGGCGCCGCGCTGCTCGGGCACCTGGCGGATATCCACGGCATCGAATACGTGTACACGCTGTGCTCGTTCCTGCCGCTGCTGGGGATCCTGACTATCCTGCTACCGTCGACCAAAGGGGTTTAGAGCCCCGGAGGTCTTCTCGAAAAAAGAACGGAGCTTTCTTAATTATTCAGTTTTGGAAAAACTCACTCGAGACTACCTTGGCGCCAGGTTTGGCAGGCACGGCTTCAATCGCCCCGTGACCCAGCGCCAGCGGTTGTCATTTAAGAATTACTCGAGGTAAGTCCCATGTCTGAACACACCCTGGCTGTGCACTCCCCTTACAACGGTGCCGTCGTCGGTCACGTGGCGGTTTCCACCGAGGCCGATGTCGAGCACGCCTTGAGCATCGCCCACAGCCTGTTTCGTGATCGCAGCCAGTGGTTGTCCAAGCCTCGGCGTATTGAGATCTTGCAGCGCGCCGCCGAGCTGATCGCTGCGCGCAAGGACGAGATCGCCACCCAGGCTGCCAGCGAAGGTGGCAAGCCGCTGAAGGATTCGATCACCGAAGTCGAGCGCGGCATCGACGGCATTCTCAACTGCATCGAAGTGCTGCGCACCGAGGGTGGTCATGTGATCCCGATGGGGCTGAACGCCACGTCGGCCAACCGTGTGGCCTTCACTCAATACGAACCGCTCGGTGTGGTTGCGGCCGTCTCGGCGTTCAACCACCCGTTCAACCTGATCGTGCACCAGGTGGTGCCGGCCATCGCGGTGAGTGCACCAGTCGTCGTCAAACCGGCGGCCAACACGCCGCTGAGTTGCCGCACGTTGCTCGACATCCTCACCGAAGCCGGTCTGCCAGTCGGTTGGGCGCAGATGGTATTGCCGACCGACAACGCCGTCACCGGCAAACTGGTGTCGGACCCCCGGGTGGGTTTCTTCAGCTTCATCGGTTCGGCGGCGGTGGGCTGGATGCTGCGCTCGACCCTCGCACCAGGCACTCGCTGCGCGCTGGAACACGGCGGCGTGGCGCCGGTGATCCTGGCGGCGGACGCCGACCTCGACGATGCCTTGCCGCGCATCGCCCGTGGCGGTTTCTGGCACGCCGGCCAGGCCTGCGTGAGCGTGCAACGGATTTTCTGCCACCGCAGCATCGCCGAGCAGGTCGCCGAACGCCTGGGCCAGATGGGCGACGCCATGGTCGTCGGTGACCCGACCGATGCGCGTACCGATGTCGGCCCGCTGATCGCTGAACGTGAAGTCAACCGCGTGGGCCAATGGGTGGATGACGCCGTCGCCGGTGGCGCGCGTTTGGTCGCGGGTGGTCGCGCACTCGGCAACAACTGCTATGCGCCTACGGTGTTGTTGAATCCGTCCATTGATTCCAACGTGATGCAAAAGGAAGTGTTCGGCCCGGTGGTCGCGGTGTACGCCTACGACGATCTGGCTGATGCAATCCAGTTGGCCAACGCCCTGCCTTATGCCTTCCAGGCAGCGGTATTCACCCGGGATCTGGACACGGCGATGCAGTGCTATCAGGACCTCGACGCCACAGCGGTGATGGTCAACGAGAACACTCTGTTCCGTGTCGACTGGATGCCGTTCGCCGGCGCGCGCCTGTCCGGGAATGGCGTGGGCGGCATTCCTCACACCATGAAAGAAATGCAGGTCGAGAAGATGATGGTCTGGCGCTCTCGGGCGGTGCGTGGCTAAAAGACCGCTCAGAGGTTTGCCGCCAATGGCGATGGCGTCGGGAAAGAGAGCCGCTACACTTTTCTGGCTCCGTCGCCGCTGCACGAGCGGCCAAACCCTCGTCTCCTGATCTGGAGGTCTTCCATGAGCGACAATACCGAACTCAAGACATTCACAGGCTGGGCCGCAACGGCGGCCGGTGCGCCACTGGAGCGTTACAGCTACGATCCCGGTCCCTTGGGTGAAGAAGAAGTAGAAGTCGCCGTGGAATATTGCGGCGTCTGTCACTCCGACCAGTCACTGATCGATAACGATTGGGGCATCAGCCAGTACCCGTTTATTCCCGGCCACGAGGTCGTCGGCCGCATCGTCCGGGTGGGCGCGCAGGTGCGCGGTCTCGAAATGGGGCAACGGGTGGGCATCGGCTGGTACAAGGGCAGTTGCATGCATTGCTCGTCGTGCATCGAAGGTTCGCACAACATGTGCCGCACGGCCCAACCGACCATCATCGGCAGCAACGGTGGCTTCGCCGACCGGTTGCGCTCGCATTGGGCCTGGGCCCTGCCAATACCTGAAGGACTCGACCCGGCGATGGCCGGCCCGCTGTTTTGCGCAGGTTCCACCGTGTTCAACCCGCTGGTGGAATTCGGCATCAAACCGACCGATCGGGTCGGTGTGGTGGGCATCGGCGGTCTCGGTCATCTGGCGCTGCGTTTCCTCAATGCCTGGGGCTGCGAAGTCACCGCCTTCACCTCATCGCTGAGCAAACAGGACGAAGCCAAACGCCTGGGTGCACACAAGGTCATCGCCTCGACCGACAGCGACGCGCTGAAAGCGATTGCCGGCACCCTGGACTTCCTGTTGGTCACCGCCAACGCCAACCTCGACTGGACGACCATCCTCGCCACCCTGCGCGGCAAGGGTCGCCTGCATTTTGTCGGCATCGTGCCCAGTGCAATCCCGGTGCACGTGTTCGACCTGATTCCGCAACAAAAAACCCTGTCTGCCTCACCGGTCGGCTCGCCGAGCAACACGGCGACCATGCTGGAGTTCTGCGCACGTCATCAGATCGTGCCGCAGGTCGAGATGTTTCCCATGAGCCGCGTCAACGAAGCCATCGATCATTTGCGCAGTGGCAAGGCGCGTTATCGCGTGGTGTTGGATGCCAGTAAATGACAGGGCAGCCAGTGAGATCTCAAAGATCTCACTGGCGCGCCGAACAGCAGATTACTTGGTCGACTGAACCACCGCCTGAAGCTGCTTCAGCAAATCATCAGCGCTCTTGCCGTCCGATTCTTTCTTGTCGAACCAACTGGTGCCGTTCTGCAAAATCTCGGCGAGGATCGGGAAGTACAGCTGCTTTTTCTTCGCCAGTTCCACCGGATCGGCGGCGGTGGCCTGGTCGAGTGCGGTCTGGATGGTTGAACGTTGGGTCAGCCATTGCGGCGTGGATTTTTCTTCCGGGCTCATGTTATCCAGGAAGTTCAGGGCTGCCTTGGCGCGACCGACCGGGTCGTTGGCGAACGGGTCTCGCCAGTTCTTCTTCTGGTCTTCCGGGCCGACGTAGTAGCCCGTTGCGAGCTGCGCTTGCTGGCGCATCAGGTCTTGGGCCGCGGTCTGTTCTTCCTTGGTGAAATTGCCGCCTTCATTGGTGGAAATGGCGTACAGCGAACGCCGATCCAGATCGCCCATCAGCGCATTGCGATCCTCGACGTTCTTGTTGTCGTACGGTTTGCCGCTGTCTTTCATCAACGCGTATTTTTCATCCATGCGCTTGCGGGCATCGATGGCCACGTCCGCAAAGGTCTTGTCCTTGGAACTGGAAATCGCTCCAGGCTTGGCCACACCCAGAATCAACGCGTCGGCGTTCATTCCCGGGCGCACCGGAAAATACGGCGCGTTGCTGGCGATCGAGGCGCTGTAGTCAGTGGCCGTGCCGGAAAAACTCACCGAGTCATCATTCTGCGAATTGCCTGCTGCCTGATCGCTGTCGGCCACTTTGCCTTGGCCATCTGCCCTGGTATTGGCGGCAGAAGAATAGGCAGCGATCAATGCGCTGGATGATGACGAGGATGAGTTAACGTTCATGCTGCTTCCTTGTAAGTGAGCTAGATGGTGGCAAACCGCCGCCTAATCTACTGGCGTTGGGCTCGTAAATAAACCACCGTCGTGACAACTGTGTGTCGCTTCACGCAATACTGTTGGCGAACAGGCAAGCACTCAATGGAACTGAAGTTTAATTCAGAGAGGAATTGACCCATGCGCATCGCCTTGCTGTCCGACATCCACCTGTCCGTCAACGCGATTCCGTTTCCCGAAGTGGATGCCGATATCGTCGTCCTCGCCGGCGACATTTCGCGCCCCGCTGCCGCCATTGACTGGGCCAAGGCCTGCCCTGCGCCGATCGTGTACGTGGCTGGCAACCATGAGTTTTACGGCAGCGACCTGATCTCGACTTACGAGCAATTGCACAGGCTGTCGCAAGGCACGCAGATTCACGTGCTGGAGCGCTCCGAATACGTTCACGACGGCGTGCGGTTTCTGGGTTGCACGCTGTGGTCCGACTATCGGCTTTACGAGGATGCGCACGAACGGGCACATGGCATTGACCTGGCGACGGCATTGGTGCGGGATTTCAGCCGCATCAGAATCTCCCCGGATTTCGAAGACCTGTTCAGCCCGGCGGTGTCCCAGCTTGTGTTTCTGCAGACCGTCGCCTGGCTGGAAGACTGCTTTGCCCGCGACAGCACGACGCCCACGGTGGTGATTTCCCATTTCGCACCGACCCGGTCGAGCATCAGCCCGATGTTTGCCAGTTCACCGATCAACTCGAGTTTTGTGTCCGACCTCGAAGAGCGGATCAGAAAATGGCAACCGGCCCTATGGCTGCACGGTCACACCCACGGCAGCTTTGACTACCGGGTGGGCGATACCCGCGTGGTGTGCAACGCCCGGGGTTATGCCAAAGAAGGCGTCAACGAAAATCCCGGATTCGATGGCGCATTGGTGATCGAACTGGCGGTCTGAGGCGCGCCGTACGGGAGTTTGCGCCTATACCAAAGCGTTAGTTTCAAACACCCATGTCTGCTGGTCAGTGCCCGGCTTTGCCCATAAATTTCCCTCAACCGGGGAAGTGCCTCGGGCCGCGCATGCGTTACCTCCAGAACTCACATGAGTGTTGAAAAATGACTGACGAGAAAAGCGGAACCTCACGTCGTGGCTTGATCACGACCGGTGCCATGGCAGCAGCCCTGGCGGTGACACTACCTGCGCTGGCAGCGCAGCAAACCAAGGCACAGACGCCCGCTTCCACCGGAGGCAAAAGTGACGGCAACTCCAGTGGTTCGGGGATGATCACAGTCAAGGACGGCACGCAGATTTTCTACAAGGACTGGGGCAGCGGCCAGCCGATCGTGTTCCACCATGGCTGGCCCCTTTCCAGCGATGACTGGGATGGGCAAATGCTGTTTTTCCTCAGCAAGGGCTTCCGTGTCATCGCCCACGACCGCCGCGGTCATGGCCGTTCGTCGCAGACCGCTGTCGGCAACGAAATGGACACCTACGCCGCCGACGTCGCTGAACTGATGGCGCACCTGAACATCAAGAACGCCGTGCACGTCGGCCACTCCACCGGCGGCGGTGAAGTGGCACGCTATGTGGCGCGTCATGGTCGCGGCCGCGTGGCCAAAGCGGTGCTGATCGGTGCCGTACCGCCGATCATGCTGCGCACCGCGAACAATCCGGGCGGCATTCCATTGGACGTCTTCGATGGCTTGCGCAAAGCCGTGGCGGACAATCGCACCCAGTTCTATCGCGACTTTCCGAGCGGGCCGTTCTACGGCTTCAATCGCCCGGGCGCGAAAGTTTCCGAAGCGATCATCGACAACTGGTGGCGCCAGGGCATGAACGGCGGCGCCAAGGCGCAGTACGACTGCATCAAGGCCTTCTCGGAAACCGACTTCACCGATGACCTGAAAAATATCGATGTGCCGACCCTGGTGCTGCACGGCGAAGATGACCAGATCGTACCGATTGCCGACTCGGCGCATCTCTCGATCAAACTGCTCAAGCACGGCACCCTGAAAACCTATCCTGGCCTGCCCCATGGCCTGTGCACGACCAATGGTGACGTGATCAACGCGGACCTCCTGGCGTTCATCAAGGCTTGACCGCCTTGGGCTGCGACTGCACCGCAAGAGCCGGTTCATGATGAACGTCATGATCGGCTCTCCGTGCGCCAAGGCAAAGTGCCTGGCGCTCTGGGCAACCACGCTCTCGATCTTCGTCGTCGATACCGTCACGGAACTCGATATCGCGGTGGCGGTGCTGTACGTCCTGGTCATCATGATGGCCATGGACTCGTGCTCAATCCGCGGGTTGCGCCGGGTTGCACTGACTTGCGCGGTGCTGACGACTGCCGCGTTCTGCTTTTCCCACCTCGATCATCCGTTCAGCGCCGCGCTGGCCCGCTGCCTCGTCAGCCTGACGGCCATCGGCATTGCCACCTGGCTGGCCTTGAAAAACCGCCGCACCAGCGATGAACTACAGGAACAATTCAGTTTGCTAGCCCATACCCGTGATGTCGAAGCGCAGCTGCACCGTGCGCAAATCGAACTCGCTCATATCAGTCGAAATACCACGATGGACGAGCTGGCAGCGTCCATCGCCCACGAAGTGAATCAGCCTTTGGCCGCGATCACTTCCAGTGCCGAAGCGGCCCAGCGCTGGCTCGACCGCCCCAGCCCCGACCTCAAGGAAGCCGGGGTCGCTATCGCCCGCGCAGCCAGTAATGCGCGCCGCGCGGCCGAGGTGATCAAGCGTATTCGCGACCTGACGCGCAAAAGCGATTCGCACTACGAAGAAGTGGATCTAAAATCGGTAGTAGCGGACTCGCTCGCCCTGCTTGACCGGGAAATCCAGAGTCATCAGGTGCGATTGTCGTGCACGTTCGAACACCAGTCGCCCAAGGTATCGGGCGACCGAATCCAGCTCCAGCAGGTCGTGATCAACCTGATCATGAACAGCCTGCAGGCCATGAGCGGCCACAATGACTTGCCCGGGGAGCTGCACGTGCGAATACAGGCGAAAGAGAGTCAAGCGGTGGTGGAGGTACGCGATAACGGCCCAGGGATTGACCAGAATCACCTTGCGCTGCTGTTTGATGCGTTTTTCACGACCAAAGAAGATGGCATGGGGATCGGATTGTCCATCTGCCGCTCAATCATCGAGTTGCATGGTGGATGCATAAAGGTAGACAGTCAGCCTGACCACGGCGCGACCTTCTCATTTTCCCTACCAGCTTCGACAACGGATACCCAACCATGGACATAGCGCCACGCTTCATCATCCATGAGACAGCCCACTGGGTACTCAATCACCACATGACGACCAAGCTGCCCGGCTATCTTGTGCTGGGGACGCGGCACCCGGTGCGTTCATTGTCGGACCTGCCCGAAGGCGCTTTGGTCGAGATGGGCGTGCTGCTCGCCAAAGTGCAGAAAATCCTGCAACTGGAGCTGCAGCCGAAATGGCTCTACATCAGCCGATTCGGCCACGATCCGCGCTTCCCGATCCACTTTCACTACATCCCGGTGTACCACTGGGTCGAAGAACTGTTTTGGCAGGATGAGCGCTATCGACTGCTGAGAAACTTCGGCGCGGTCAGCCCTCAGACGCAGACCGATGGCGCGGAAATGACCCTGTTCATCTGGCGCGAATTTGGTGAAAGTCCGGAGCCGCCGAGCATCCAGGGACCGTCGATCGAAGAGATCATCGATCGCCTGCGGATCGCGTTTGGCACGCAGGATAATTACCTTTTGGTTGGAAAGGCTCACGCTAAAGCCTGACCGTTCTATACGTGCGTATGGTATCGAACGCGCTGCGTCGAAAGGCACACTGATTCTCCGGGCGATCTGACCCAGGCAAACGGAGAACAGCCATGACAACGCAACTGAACCCAACCATCCAGAACGATGGAATACATCAGAAAAGCAACGGCCAGCACGACACCTCACTCGCCTCAGGGTCGGGGTTCGAGGAGTTGGTGCCTTCGCGCTATGCGGTGCGGGTCGGCGAAATCGACGTGCTGGTGATCAGCGATGGCGTGCTGCCGCTGCCGACCACGACGATGTCCACCAACGCCGACCCAGCGGCCCGCGCAGCCTGGTTCAAGGACATGTTCCTGGGGCCGGACTCGTTCGATTGGGCACTGAACGTCCTGGTGATTCGTAGCGGCGACCAGACCATCCTCGTCGACGCTGGACTGGGCGGGCAGTTCCCCGGTTTTCCCCGCGCCGGGCAGTTTCCCAAGCGGCTGGAAGCCGCCGGTATCGACCTGGGGTCCGTGACTGACGTGGTGATTACCCACATGCACATGGACCATATCGGCGGGCTGCTCGTCGACGAGGTGAAGAACCGCCTGCGTCCGGATGTGCGAATCCACGTGGCGGCGACCGAGGTGGAGTTCTGGAAGTCGCCCGATTTTTCCCTTACTTCCATGCCGTCGCCGGTGCCGGACGTCCTGCGGGCAACCGCCAATGAATTCATGAAAGAATTCCACAGCAAGCTGCACACCTTCGAAGATGAATACGAGGTGGCACCGGGCGTGGTCGCCAGACTCACCGGCGGCCACACCCCGGGGCACTGCGTGGTCTACGTGACATCCGGTGGCGAACGGTTGACCTTCGCCGGCGACGCCCTGTTTCCGGTCGCCTTCGAACACCCTGACTGGCACAACGGTTTTGAACACGACCCTGAGGAATCGGTGCGCGTTCGGGTCCGCCTGATGCAAGAAGCGGCGGCAAGCGGTGAGCTGTTTGTCGCCACTCACCTGCCATTCCCCTCCGTTGGCCGCGTGGCCGTCGACGGTAATGCGTTTCGCTGGGTCGCGGCCTTCTGGGATTACTGACCGCCGCTGGACGGCGAACTCGCGTTTGATGATCGAAGTTGTACCAGGCCGTCTAGACTAAACAGCGCACACTCGAAAACACGCCTTCAGCACTCTGGATTCAGGGGAAACGCGATGACGAGCTTGAACACACATCAATGCTCGTCATGGCTCCTCCCTGCCCTGCTGACTATCAACCTTGCACTGATCGCCGGGTGTGCAGGCAAAGCGGCCACGCCTCGCTATACGGCCTCGAACATAGGCTCGGCCTGCTACGCAAAAGCCCTGCCCACTGTCGGCGAAGGTGGCCTCGCCTGGGGCGACACCTTGAACATGGCTCGCCAGAAATCCCTGAGCAATTGCGCACGCTATGCGGGGCGATCCGGCGGCACGCCAAGTACCTGTCAAGTAGTGCTGGCAGAATGTAAGCACTGATAAACGGTTTTTCGTTTGTGCGCCGCTTTTGCATTTCTGTGCGACACATCCCGTTACAGGGGCTCCCGCATCACACCCTCATGGTGTTAGTTTGGAAATGTTTCTGATTAAACGATCAGATATTTCCCACAAACCACCTGCAAAGGAATGCCTCCAGAAATGGAATTTTCACTCAAGCACCTGGCCGCGACCACCCTGATGCTCGCCAGCCTCTCGTCGTTCACCACCGCTGCCCACGCCAACATCACGCCGCAACAGAGCGCGATCATCCTCAAGACCTTCAGTGATGCCTCGGTCACGGATTTCAGGCAATTCCTCGGGAGCCTGGCCAAGAGCGACATCGCCAAGACCGACGACCTCGGCGCGGCCATCAGCGCCTTCCTCGACAACAAGACGCTGACCGCCGAGCAGCAAAACGAAATCCATCGCCTGCTGGGCCTCTATACGCGCGTGAAGTACGGCAGCGCGGCCACCGAAACCCTGAAGGAGCTGGTAGCCATCCCGACCATGCGCGTGGACGGCGTTGCCCAGCACGACAATCCCGAGTTCATCAAGATCGCCGAGAAGATCAAAGGCCTGGCCCAGGCGTTCAACCTGAACTTCCGCAACGTCGACAACCGCGTCTATGAAATCTCCCTGGAAGGCACTGGCGATGAAGTCGTGGGCATTCACGCCCACGCCGACGTGGTGCCGGTGACGCCGGAGAACTGGGTGCTGAAGGATGGCACCCGCCTCGATCCGTTCAAGGTCACTTTGATCGGCGATCGCATGTATGGCCGTGGCACCGAGGATGACAAGAACGGCATCGTGGTCGCGATGTACGCCATGAAAGTCATCAAGGAAGAGAAGCTGCCGCTGGCACGCAACTTCAAGCTGCTGGTCGACACCACCGAAGAAACCACGGGCGACGCCATCCCTTACTACTTCGAACGCAACCCGACGCCCAACTACAACCTGGCGCTGGATGGCGGCTATCCGGTGGTGATCGCCGAGAAAGGCTACGGCACCGTCATGGCCAGTTTCGCCAAGCGCGCTGGCGAAGGCAAAGGCGCGGAAATCACCTCGATGACCGGCGGCCTTGCCACCAACCAGATTCCGTCGAAATCTGTCGCCACGCTGGTGACCGACAAGCCCGCCGAACTGGCCGCTGCCCTGCAAAAGGCCGGCGCGGAGTACGTCAAGCGCAATGGCGGTGACTTCGAGATCGCCGCCAAGGTCGACGGCAAGGACGTCAAACTGACCGTCACCGGCGTTTCCGCCCACTCCTCCGAACCCGAGTCCGGGGTCAACCCGGTGGCGCGGATGCTCGACTTCATCAATGGTCTGGACGGCAAGGTCGCGCTCAAGCACAACCAGATCACGGATGCCGCTCGCTACGCCGCCGACAACTGGGGCCTGGACTACCTGGGCAACAAACTGGGCGTCGGTTTTTCCGATGAGTTCATGGGCCCGCTGACCACCTCCCTGACCTATGTCGGAGTGGATGACAAAGCCTTCAAACTCGCGGTCAACCTGCGCGTGCCGAAGGGCAAGTCGCCGGAAACGCTGAAAGCGGAAATCGCCGGAAAGCTGGACGCCTGGAGCAAGAAGACCCAGATCGCACCGGCCTTCGATTACTCGATCGCCGAACCGATGTACCGCAACCCTGAAGGCGAATGGGTCAAGGCCCTGCTCGCCGTGGCCAGCGAAAACCTCGGTATGGAACACAAATTCGGCACCTCCGCCGGCGCCACGTCGGTGCATGAATTGCCTAACGGCGTGCAATTTGGCCTGGCCATGCCCGACGTCAAATACACCGGCCACAACGACAACGAGTTCAAGACCACCGAGCAGTTCTTGCTGGACTTGCAGATCGTGACCGAAATGATGGGGCGAATTGGGCAGTTGCCGAAGCTTTGATTCACCTTTCGGACCCGTCGCTTTGGCGGGTCCGATTTTTCAATTACTCAGATACCGCTTACTCATTTATCCGATTCAGGCGGTGCCTGGACGTCGAGACTCTGCGCCCTGTAGGTCTTGTAGATGCGCTGAACTTCCGGGTTATCCAGGCTTGCGTACGTAATATCTTCTTTGTCCAGGCCATCCAATCCTCTGATTCCACTGATGGTTTCTGGCCACTCATCGCGACTGGAAATATCCCAGAAAGGGGTGAGCAAATGCCAACTGACCCATCACTTCCCCTGGGTGATCTCTGAAGCGCTTCTTGTTCGCTGCCAGCTTGAGCGCATAGTCGACCGACATCCTGATTAAGTCCGGGCGCTCGAAGGCTGTACTGTGGGGATCTTCGTATGAGCCTTTGAAAACCGCCAAGTGCGGTACGAGTTCATTCCGATCCTTCCCGGCCCAGTGATAAAAGTCGGAGAACAAGATCTGGTGAACCTGAAGTACAGCCTTGTAATCGATGCTTCTCTTCTTGGCCAAATAGGCAAGAGCATCTTCAATGCTCAATTCAAACGAAAGGTGTTCTGATTCTTTTACTTCAGTGGGATCTTTCAGCTGCAATGAATTCTGCAGGTATCCAGCCGTTTCGAAATCGCCGAACGGATCAAAAATCATGCGCTACGTTTCTTGGCGCGTCTTTTTTCCTGAAGATAGCGCCCTTGCAGCGCCAGGATCTCAGACTTGCTCAGAACGCCTTTTCTCTTGAGATTGACGAGTAACCGTTCGACGCTATCCAGTTCCACAATATCGCCGGCCAGGCGTGTAATGGTCACAGCCATACGACTCATACCGTCGGGCTCAGCGGAAATCTGGTGATCTTTTGCAAGTTTGCGGACTTGATTTGCTACGCTGGTAGCAGCTGCCTGGGTCATCAAAAAGTCCTCTATGTATGGTCAAACCTTAGCATTGCGCTTGCTTTTTGTCTTCGCTCACAGCTATGTCGGCGACTCGTGAAGGGGGACTTTCGAGGTGTGCCCCCTTCACCACAACCTGTCCCTACTCAGGTGGATCAATCTGATCCAGCACCCGATTCGCGGTTATCTCCGCCAGCATCACGCTGTTGGAAATACCCAGCAGCGCATTGCGTGATTCACCATCCAGGTGATCAACCAACTGATGGACCATCACATCCACTGAGGCCAGGGTCTCGACTAAATAAACGGCCAGGGTTTCGAGCGTCACCTCAGGGTCGACGGTGAAGAGGGTGCTGACGGTGCGCGGTGTGGCTTTGATATCGGCGGTCGAGGGGAAGTGGAAATCGAGGGCGCGTTCAGCGGCTTCGTTGAGTTTTTTTGAGTCGGGTTCGTATGGGGAGGCTGGATCGGTGTCCGGCGGGTTTGGTGTGACTTTGAACATATGCTTGCTTCTCTGATTGGGTGCCAACCCTCTTGCTGCTAAACGAGAAGGAGGCAGCTGTGCGCAGGTTAGCAGACCGGGGAAGCTAGCAAAGCCGGCGCGCCCGAAGGCGCCCTGCGCACAGCCACCATCAAGTGCAGGCATGGGAATACCTGACTGACAGGAGCTTGTGCACCTTGCTTACAACCCCGAGCTGCTAAACCCGATCACTGATGATCAGTGACACGAATCAAGTTACCGATGGCCTCCAAGTCGCACAAGCCGGCGGATTCTGGCGTACCCGTAGGCAACGGCGCAAGGTCTTGTAGCTTGCAGGAAGTATCCTTAAACGCTTTTAAACAGCCGCCCTCGGTTCAGATCCGGATCTTCAGTTATCAGGTAACCACCCTTCGACAAAGCACTCTTCACGTACAGCAACGCCCAATGAAAAACCGGATGACACTGAGTAAATGGCAAGTCATCGAGGGAAGCCCAGAAAAAGCTGAAGACATGGCCATGGTGCAAGTGATCGCAGCGGGTTAGTTGCTACCTCTTGTGTGTGGCGGTTTCGGGTTTATAGCGGCCCATCGCGAAAGGCAGCAATCGGCCCGCTCCAACAGTGAACGCCGCCATCAAGAAATCGATAGCACTTTTCACTCTCACCTACCTCCAATGACATGTGTGTTTCTCCTGACAACCTGGAGGTCTTTATGTCGATTCGCAAGATTGCTCTACTTTCCTGTCTGGGTTTGGCACTCGCTGGGTGCGCTGGCTCAAGCCAGGAGCCCCCTCCCACCACCATGCAAGTCGACCTGCAAAAATACAAGGGCACCTGGTACGAGCAGGCCAGGTTACCTATGTTCTTTCAGCGCAATTGCCAGCAGTCAGAAGCGCATTATGGTCTACGTGATGATGGCCGCATTGACGTCACCAATCGTTGCAGGGAACAGGATGGCGACTGGAATGAGGTACGCGGAATTGCCGAATCGCAGCAGCCAGGTAAGACAGACAAACTGTGGGTGCAATTTGATAACTGGTTCAGCCGCATTGCACCAGGAATAACCAAAGGTGAGTATTGGGTGCTTTACCACGACCCCGCCTACCAGTTCGCACTGGTCGGCCACCCGAATCGAGAATATCTATGGGTACTTTCACGCGCACCTGAAATTAACGGCGTCAACCGCGAACAGTTGCTAAAGATTGCTCAGCGACAGGGGTATGACACCAGCAAACTAATCTGGCGTCCGTCAGATCCGACCAAACCCTAGTCAACGTGTAATGGTGCGTAGGCAGCAGTCTACCGATTGCTGCCTGGTATGAGTGTCAGAAAGCGGCCAGTAGCCGTCGTTCACAACTCCAACCGCTCTACCTTGGACTCCGAGGCGAAGCTGATGATCTATTCAGAATGTCGACCTGTCAGTGCTTAAAGGTGCATCACCCAAAGCCCATCTCGACGCATCAAAAAAATTTGAACCGCTTTCAGCCGCGCTCGCCTAATGATCAGCTGGTGGATATTCCCACAGGCAATGTGCCTATACCGGCACACTCCGCGAGGTGGTCAACGTGGCAAAAGACGAGAAGAAAAGCAAAGGTGAGTCTTCAAAAGCCAGCAAGGAATTGAAAGACAAAAAATCATCACCGGCAAAGAAATCAGCTGCGGCGTCGGCTCTTTCGAAATCTTCCGATAAGAAAGACAAGAAAAAAGATGCCGAACCAAAGAAATCTGCAAAAAAAGCTGATAGCAAGCCAGAAAAGGCTAAGAAATCAGAGAAGGCAGAAAAGCCCGCGAAAAAGAAAAAGTGACATCTGGTATCTGCTAGGGCTTTACGCCCTAGCTTCCTCAAGCGGTGTTGCTTCGATGATGCCAGCGGCTGCCTATCCGTTCGCCAAGGAAAGATCGCTGGTGCCTGACTGTCGTCCTTTGCCGACGGCAGCTCTGGCTCGACCGGTTGAATCCACAGCCAAAAGCAGACATTCACACAGCCAGTATCTCCCGTTGAAAAAACTGTCTTAAGAAAGCAGGTGTGCTACTGACCGCGTATAAGCCACCGTCGCAATTTTTATCAATGAACAAGGCGGCACCCTGCGCGCGGCCATCGCCCAGCAGGGCCAGTTCGGCAAGGTGACGCGCGCCATTCACAAGATCCACAGCTGTTACCACGAGTCTCTGGATGTAGAAGCCCTGGCCCGGGAAGCGCAGATGAGCGTGCCCAACTTTCATCTACACTTTCGCAAGGTGACCGATTCCTCGCCTATGCAGTACCTCAAGTCGACACGGTTGCATCAGGCGCGATTACTGATGCTGCGTAACGACCTGACAGCCGCCGAATCAGCATTTCTGGTCGGCTATGAAAGTGCGTCGCAATTTAGCCGCGACTTCAAACGCCTCTTCGGCCGCACACCGTTAGCGGAAGTGGCATGGATGAAGCGGACCTATGCGTTGCCAGCACCGACAACCCCGTCGCCCTTCGTGTCATCACACTGATCTTCCATCAATGGAGCAGGGTCGATACCACTGACATCTCTGCCAAAGGAGTCACCGCATGTCAAAGCTATATCCCAGTAACGATCCTCAGGGATTGATCGAGTACTCAGTGGTCTACACCGACCGCTCGCTCAACCACATGTCGCAGTCATTTCAAGCCGTGATGAAGAACATTTCCACGACCCTGAAACAGGTCTACAACGCCCAGGCCGTTGCGGTGGTCCCGGGCAGCGGCACATTTGGCATGGAAGCGGTGGCGCGACAGTTTGCCACCAACCAGCAATGCCTGGTGATACGCAACGGCTGGTTCAGTTATCGATGGAGTCAGATCCTTGAGATGGGCAACATCCCGGCGGCCACCACGGTGCTCAAAGCCCGACCGGTCGACACCGGTCGCCAGGCTGCCTACGCCCCACCCCCTCTGGACGAAGTGCTGGCAGCCATTGCGGCTTCGAGGCCGCAGATCGTCTTCGCTCCCCACGTTGAAACCTCATCAGGGATTATCCTGCCCGACGAGTACCTGCGGGCCGTCGGCGATGCCGTGCATGCGGTGGGTGGCCTGTTTGTGCTGGACTGCATCGCCTCTGGCACGCTTTGGGTTGATATGCAGAAATGCGCAGTCGACCTGCTGATCAGCGCACCGCAGAAAGGCTGGAGCGCCTCCCCTTGCTGCGCCCTGGTGATGCTCAGTGCTTTGGCCCTCGAGCGCATCGAGCAGACGCAGAGCAGCAGCTTCGCCTGCGATTTGAAAAAGTGGCTTCAGATCATGCAGGCCTACGAACAGGGCGGACATGCCTACCATGCGACCATGCCCAGCGATTCCCTCGCGCGGTTTAATGAAGTGATGAAGGAGACGCAAGCCTACGGTTTCGATAAGGTCCGCGACGAACAACAGGCGCTGGGCGATCGGGTACGCGCCATGTTGACCGGCAAGGGCATCAAAAGCGTGGCCGCCGCCGGCTTTCAGGCCCCTGGCGTCGTGGTGAGCTACACCGATGATGCCGACATCAAGAGCGGCAAGAAATTTACCAGCCACGGCCTGCAGATCGCCGCCGGAGTGCCGTTGCAATGCGACGAGCCGGCCGATTTCCAGACCTTCCGCATCGGTCTGTTTGGACTCGAAAAACTGCACAATATCGAGCGCACGGTCAGCACCCTTGAGCAGGCACTGGATGAGGTGATGGTTAACTAAGCCCTCATCCTGGCGATATCACTGTCGCATTCAAACGCGACAGTGATATCGCCAGAAAATAGTCAGGAGGAGTTGCAATGACAACAATCGATGTGAAATCCCGATTCGAAGCAAAGCTTCATCGTCCGGCAAAGACAGGTAATGATACGTCGTGGGCGTTCGTGGTTCTGCCAAGAGACGCGAGTGAATCGCTTCCGAGGCGAGGAAGGACGACAGTTGAAGGCACAATCAATGGGCACCCTTTCCAGGTAACCCTTGAGCCCGATGGTCAGCTGAGCCATTGGCTGCAGGTCAGTAGCGAGTTACTCGAAGCCGCAGGCGCGGCCGTTGGGGATATCGTTACCATCGAGCTGGCCCCTGTGAAGAAGGAGCCCGAGCCTGACCTCCCGGCAGATTTTGAGGAAGCACTGGCAGCCTCTCCCGAGGCTCGTAAAGTCTGGAACAATACGACGACCATTGCCCGAGTGGACTGGATACACTGGATGACGTCAGCCAAGCAACTCAAGACGCGCGCAAAACGGATTGGTGATGCCTGCGATATGCTTGCATCCGGCAAGAAGCAGGTTTGCTGTTTCGACCAGTCCGGCTTCTACAGCAAGGCCTTCCGTGCGCCCGAGGCAGAAAATCTTTAATGGAACATTCCTCAATGGCGTTATTGGCTGATGGCTTTCACATGGCAACTCATGCCGGCGCATTGGGCATCGCTGCGGCCGCTTTCGGATACGCTAAACGTCACGCTTCCAGCCTCGAGTTTCGATCGATCTGAATCAGTACTTCCCTCCATTATCTCCAAAGGAATTTGCGATGCCTCCAGGCAAACGTGAACTGGCGCGGATCGAACGCCGGTTGATTGCCACGCTGACCGACGCGTGCGAAACAGCAAAAGGTGAAATCAAAGGCTTTACCTGGCTCACCCACACGGCTGACCTGAACGCGCTGGCTGAAACCCTGAGGGTGATCTGGGTGTTCGAAACGCTGGCAGACAGAACGCTCGCCCAGGTTGACGCGAAGGCGCGCATCTTTGAGCTGACGGCCATCGCGTTGAATGAGGCAAACATCGATCTGAACCTTTCAGATCGCAATGTCCGCTTTGACTCTGAGCAAGAGTGCCAACGCACTCATGATGGCGATTGGCAGAAGCGTCTGGCCAAAGGTTATTGACGATGGCTAAAGAAATCGAAAACCCCTGCATCTCGGTTTGCCAACTGAGCGGTGATCTGTGTGTGAGTTGTGGGCGGAGCAAGGAAGACATCAAAAAGTGGAAGCGCATGAAGCGGCCTGAAAAAATGGCCGCGGTGCAAAGGGCGAATCTGCGCTTGAAGGGGCTGAAGAAAACAAAGGAATAGTCACTTGCACTGGATGACCGCCATGGGTCGTCGGGCGCCCTTCTCGACAGGCAAAAATCGGCTGGAAGCGGACGCTCGTGGGTGAATGCTTACATCGGCCTGCCCGGCATCCAGTCGCCCCGCCACCAGATCCAGAAACAACTGGCCCTTGCATTGCCGATATCAAAGTCAAAACCCGCCGTCCCGCCATCGGCTGTCTTGCAGGAGAACGGTGGATAGCTCGGTTCCCGATGCAGAGCAAGCCGCTCCCGTCCTACGGACTGACGGGATGAACAGTGCTGAATAGATAGCCCTGCTATTGATCCCGTCCCGACATTCGATCAGGGGCAGAGCGCAATCCCGACTGCATGACTGGAGCAGCCTCAACCGCTTCGACAAAGTTGCCCTCTGTGACAGTTGTCTTCGTTCGCTGATTGCGAGAGTCATAAGCCTGTCGACGTTCAATCCAGCGACGCAGTGCCAACAGTAACGCACTGACAAACCCGTACATCACCGTGACAATAAACGCCGATTGCAACAGCGACTGCGGCGCGAAGCTCGATATCTGCTGTGAACGTCGCAACAGTTCTTCGTACGGAATGATGTACCCCAGAGACGTGTCCTGGACGATCGCCAGAACGGCACTGACCAGCGTTGGCAACATCAGCTTTAGCGCCTGTGGCAATACCACCCACATCATCGCTTGGTGATCGCGCATCCCAATGGAAAGCGCGGCCTCCTTCTGCCCGCGCCCCAACGAAAGAATGCCCGCACGTACAACCTCCGCTGTCATCGCGCTGTGATGCAGCACCATGCCGAAAATCAGGTAGCCCAGTGCCGACCAGTGCAACCCGATCGAAGGCAGCAGGATGACGGTAAACAGAATCAGCAACAGCAGCGGTACCGCGCGAAAACAACCGATGTAACCCGCAGCCAGGGTGCGCACCCAAAATCGGTTCGACAACCGCGCAATCGCCAGAGGTACGGCAAGGCTGAAGGCGAGTACCGTACTGATCACCGCAGCCAGCAAGGTCGCCATCAGTCCGTCAAACAGGAACTTCAAGGTGCCCGGATGCAGGAAGATTTTCCAGCGATGGGCATCGAACTGACCACTCGTCTCCAGGCGATGCCCGACCGCGTACATAAAGCAGAACAACAGGACCACGCCAACCACCGAGATGATACGGTTCCGCCGCCTTGCAACAGGACCCGGCGGTTCGTAAAGCAGATTGTCCGCGCTCATCGCAGCACCGCCATTTTTTGCTCAAGGATGCGGAAGAACAGGCCCGCGGGAAGGGTCAACAGGAAATAGGCCGCCATCGCACCGAGGAACGTCGGCACGGCCAAGGCAGTGTCGAAGTTGATTTTTTGCGCGGTATAGGTGATGTCGGCGACACCGATCGCAGCACCGATAGCGGACGCCTTGATCTGAATGATGAACAGATTGCCCAGCGGGGCGATCACCGACTGCACCGCTTGCGGCAAAACCACCTCGCCCAGTATCTGGTCAAACCGCATGCCGATACTGCGGGCTGCTTCGATCTGCCCGATGGGCACGGTGTTGATGCCCGACCGCACCACCTCGCAGATCCAGGCCGCGCTGTACAGCCCGAGGACCAGGACCGTCGAGGTGAACAGCGAGTACATGAAGCCCAGCTTCGGCAAGCCGAACGTGAACAACAGCAATAACGCCAGCAGCGGCATCATCCGCATGAGTTCTACGTAACTGCTGGCAAACCAGCGAAAGGGTGGCCATGGGCTCACCCTCATGATCGCCAGAAGCAGTCCGAGAACGATCGCAATGGCAAAGGACAGCAGGGTCAGCTGCACGCTGACTGCAATGCCCCCCAGGAAGCGTTCGATATAAGACATCAGGCTCACCTCTGCCTCTCTTTACTGTTCGATCACTGGCACCTGAGGCGCACCGAGTCCCTCTTGCAGATCCTTGCCGTACATTTCCTTCCACTGGCCATTCTCGATGGCGGCGCTCAGTTGGCTGTTGAGCCAGTCACGCCAGGTCGTATCCTCCTTGATGACGGCAATGCCGTACGGTTCTTCGGTGAACGGCGTGCCGACCACGCGCATTTTTCCGGGTTGACGCATGGACTCACCGACCAGCGTCGCACCGTCGTCGACGTACGCGTCGAAGCGCTTGTCGATCAGCCCCTCGACGCACGCCGAGGCATCGCTGAACGTCACGATCTTGGCCGCAGGCGCCAATGGCTTGAGGTTGCGCTCTACGGTGGTGCCACTCAGAACGCAGACCGTCTTGCCATCCAGGTCGGCGGTCTTTTTGATCGAATCGTCATCCGCGCGGACCAGAGAATCCTGGCCGGCGAGGTAGTACGGGCCCGCAAAGCCAATGACCTTTTTGCGCTCGTCGGTCACGGTCATGGTCGCGATGACCATGTCGACACGTTTGTTTTCGACCAGCGGAATGCGGTTTTCCGGAGTAGTGCTGACCCATTCGATGTTGTCTTCGGAACCGGTGAGCTTTTTCGCCAGCATTCGGGCCAGGTCAGCCTCGAAACCTTCAACCTCCCCCGTCATGGGATTGCGCGACGAAAACATCAGGGTATTGAGCGAGCTGCCAACGACCAGCTTGCCGCGCTTCTGGACCTTGGCCATGGTCGAATCGGCCGGGAACTGCTCAACGGTAGAGGCCGACGCGGCCGAGGCGAACATGCAGGTAGCCAGGAGGGAGACGCCGAGGGAAGCGATTCGTTTTAAGCGCATGGTTGTATTCTCTTGTTCTTGTGATGTTGTTGAGTGAATCAGTGTGCAAGGACCTTGGACAGAAACTCGCGGGCGCGCTCCGAGCGAGGGGCGCTGAAAAATGTCTCGGGCGGAGCGCTTTCGACGATCCGACCGGCGTCCATGAAAATGATGCGATCGGCGGCGGAGCGTGCGAAGCCCATTTCATGGGTGACGACCACCATGGTCATCCCGGTGCGGGCCAGATCGACCATGACCTTGAGCACCTCGTTGACCATTTCCGGATCAAGCGCCGAGGTCGGTTCGTCGAACAGCATCACGCTGGGTTTCATCGCCAGTGACCGGGCCAATGCCACACGCTGTTGCTGGCCGCCGGACAATTCAGCGGGATAGGACTTGCCCTTGTGTGCCAGGCCGACCTGATCAAGCAGTTGCAAGGCCCATGCGTCTGCATCCGCGCCGCGCATGCCGAGGACTTTTCGCGGGCCCATCGCGACGTTCTGCAACGCGGTGCGATGGGAAAACAGGTTGAAACTCTGGAAGACCATTCCGACCTTCGCGCGCATCTTGGCCAGCGCCCCACCCTCTTCCGGCAGGCGCTCGCCGTGCAGAAAGATATCGCCATCGGTGACGGTTTCCAGGCGGTTGATGCAACGGCACAGGGTCGATTTCCCAGAGCCCGATGGGCCGATGATCACCACCACCTCGCCAGGCTGTACCTCCAGGTCGACATCAAACAGCACTTGCTGACTGCCGAAAAACTTGTTGACGGCACGCAGTGAAATGGCAGGCGTTTGTTGAGTGAACGATTGAGCCGATTGCATGGTTTCTGGTCTGCCTCAAAAGATCTGACACGTGCCCGGCAGGCACCCCGAACTAGACGAACTTCAATTGCACCGTGGCTTTCAATTGACCGGCTCGCGAACCGTTGTAACTTCTCAACACCGGATCGGCCCAGGGCGCCAGCAGCGGATTGTCGCTGTCCTCATCCAGCACCCCCAATTGTTTGAGCACGGCAATGGTCACCGCGAAAACGCTGGCGAAATCGCCGTCACTGATCTTTACCGCCACGCCCAAGCCACGACTGCGGATACCGACCGTCTGCACGCCATCGGCACCGGTTTTCGCAACCCAGTCACCATTCGAAGACATCGTGATGCCCAAGTCGGCGCGTCCGGTCCCCGAGACCATTTCCGGATGGCTGCGCATGGCATCGAACAGCCGCCGCAATACGGGATCGAGGCTGGCGTCACCACCCCCCTCGGCACTGGCCAACCGCGCCCACAACAGGGCGAGGCGCGACAACGGCATGCCCAGGTTTGGCGCGTTGCAGCCGTCGATTCCGGTCCAGAGCTGATTCTCCGCAACCCCTGTCAACGCCGCGACTACCCGCTGGATGTCGCGCTGCAAGGCATGTTCGGGGGACAGATAGGTTTCGTTGGGCAAACCATGCAGGCGGCAATACGCGAGGAAACCGCTGTGCTTGCCGGAACAGTTGTGGTGGCGCTGATCGTAGCGAAAACCCTGGGGCGGCAGATTGTCCGCCGTGTAGAAATCGGGCAGATGGCAACCACACCCCAAGTCAGTGGACGCTCGCTGGATTTTTGCGAGCATGCCACTCACAGCATTCACGTGTGCGGTTTCGCCCGAGTGACTGGCGCACATTATGGCCACTTGTTCATCGGAGAAGTCGAAGTGCTCGACCCCACCATCCCGGACGAAGGGAATGGCCTGGAATGGCTTGAGCGTGGAGCGGGAAAACATCATCGAACCGGGGTCGCCGGCATAGGCCAGCAAACATCCTTCGTTATCAACGACAGCCACCGATCCCCAGTGGATGCGCTCCACGTGTTCGTTTCGGGTAGCAATGGCCAATGGAACGTGTGCGGGAAAATCCATGGTGATCTCGATACTCCAAAGTTCGCTACAGGGATCTGTGTCCCTATCGCAAATACGTGGTCGGTTGGATGAACGACGTGCGCACTTCGATCGAAAATGAGTCTATATTCAGTCAAATACTGATGGAATAACGCGAAACAGAATTCGGTTTTGCATCCAGAGCAAAGGCAACCACTTCCAACATGACGTCTGAAACGGCACGTATCGATCACCTGGGGGTCATGAGAGCACTGGTCAAAGTGGTCGAATTGGGCACCTTTTCCGCAGCGGCCCGGGAGATGCACGTCTCCCCTTCAACCCTGACCCGCATGATCACGACGCTGGAAAAATCCCTGGGCACGACCCTGCTGCACCGCACCACGCACATCGTCGCCCTCACGGAAGCGGGCCAAATCTATCACGCGCGGGCGTTGTCGATGATCGCGGATCTGGACGACACCTTGCGTGTCGTCAGCGACCTCAACCTGGCGCCCAGCGGCCCGTTGAAACTCGTATCGCCGGTGGCATTCGGCAGACGGTTCCTCGCACCGCTGATCGCGCCATTCCTCCAGATGTATCCGGGTATCCAAATGGATCTGCGGTTGACCGACAACCACAATGACATGATCGTAGGCGGCTTTGATCTCGATATTCACGAGGGCGAAAATCATCTGGAGAACTTGGTCGCCTATCCAATTTGCCGCAACGATTCATTGCTGTGTGCCACACCCGAGTATCTAAGACGCAACGGCCCTCCAGCCACCCCCGCCGAACTCAGCTCACATAATTGCCTGATCTACCTGCACCCTGACAGCGACCCGCACTGGTACTTCACCAAGGATGACGTAAAACACTCGATTTTCCCCAAGGGCAATCTGCAATCGGACAACTCGGAGCTGCTGCTTGAAGCCGTCTGTGGCGGCCTGGGTATTGCAGAATTTGAAATCTGGCTGGTGCGTGACCTGCTCTTGAGCGGTGAATTGCAAATCGTGTTGCCTGAATATCGGTTTGTTAATTCACTGACCGGGAATCAAATCTACATGGCTTACCTTCCCAATCGACGTTACTCGACGAAAGTCAGGGTGCTGCGCGACTTTCTTCAAGACCGACTCAAGGGCATAAGCGAACTGCCTCCCGAGCTTTTCAAGTGTCGGTCATGAGCAAGTGCTCACGGTTAAATGAGCGAGCTGTCGGCAAAGAAGCTGATTCGGGTCCGTCCGAAGGTGTCGAGCAAATGCTGGAACGCGGCTACCAGGGAAGCTGCGCTTTGAACCTCAATCATGTTATGCGCTACTTATTACGCCAAAACCAGTGAGTCATAGTTCCGGACGCTCGCCCGCAAACGATTCGAAAAAGGATATCGATGAGGGATGAGGAATCACTCTTGAAGTGATGCGAGGACTTCGCTTTAGTCGAGGCGCCCAATTGCTCAGGATGGCGCATGCCCTATCACATTATCTTGCTCGTACTTTTCGCAGCGCTCTTGCATGCCAGCTGGAATGCCGCATTGCGCGGTGGCGCCGACAGACTTTGGTCGATGACGATCATGTGCGTGGCGGTAGCCATTGCCAGCATCGCAATAGCCTTGTTTTTGGAAGCTCCGGCCCAAGCCAGCTGGTTCTACGCAGCGCTTTCAGCGGTGCTGCACGTTGGCTACAACTTGTTCCTGGTACGCAGCTATAAGGTTGGAGACCTTGGGCAAACTTACCCTATCTCACGGGGCTCCTCGCCTGTCCTGATTACCCTCGCCGCTTCGTTTTTTGCCGGAGAAACGGTTGGGCCAGTGGCGATGATCGGCATTTTACTGGTCTCAGGCGGAATCATTTCGCTGGCCTTCAGGGGACGCAAGCTGGCTGTTCCCAGTCTGCCTTACGCCCTGGGAACCGGTTGTTTCATTGCGGCTTATAGCGTGACGGATGGCATTGGCGTGCGCCTGTCCGGCGCGCCGATGGCATACACGGTATGGATGTGCGCCTTGTGGGGCGTTTTGATGCCTTTGGTGTATGTCGGCGTGCGCGACACGAAAAGTTTATGTTCCTTGCGACCGGGTTTCATGTCGGCCTTCATTGGAGGTCTGGTTTCACTTCTGGCCTATGGCATCGTCATCTACGCCATGTCCGCCGCGCCCATGGGAGCGGTGTCGGCATTGCGCGAAACCAGCGTGTTGTTCGCGGTATTGATCGGATATTTTTTCTTGGGTGAAACACTGACTGTCCGAAAGATATTGGCATGCGCGGTGATTGCCGTCGGCACGATCATCATTGGCTGACGGCAGGGGCGCAAAGCCGAGGTCAGCTATGGGGTCGGTTACCGCCCTGCTGGGTTGATTCGCCTTCAGCGATACAAACCCTTCACCGCTGACAGAGGTCTCACCCAAAGTTTCAAACTGGTATCATTCGACAACTTACAAACCGGGTAGCAAAAATGAATCGCCGTAAAAAACTCAACCAGATATTGAAGGCCAACGCTAAGAAGGCCAGCGCCAAATTGGCACCGAAGAACAAGACCAAGTACATCAGTAAAGCTGACCGATTGAAGCTGGAGGCTGAAGCCAGTCAGGAATCGAACACCTCTTCTGAGAATTGATCCAGGTAGCGCCATGCTGCCGATTCACGACTCGTCGGCAACAACTCTCACTCTGTGGCAGTCAGACGGTTCAAGTTTCTTACCGTTTGATGAGCGAACATCAATCGGCATGAGAACCTGTCTGGACTCGTTGTCCAACAGCACAGAACGCGTCTCCCCCGGCTGGAACAGAAAACGTTCGCCCCACTGCCTCATGCTGACCACAATCGGAAAGATCTCCCGTCCTTTGTCCGTAAGCACGTACTCCTTGTAGGCGCTTCCGTCTGACGCCGGTCGGACGTCGAACACACCGACCTCAACCAACGCTTTCAGGCGCGAGGCCAGAATATTCTTGGCCACGCCCAGGCTCTTTTGAAATTCGCTGAATCGGCGAATATCGTCAAACGCGTCGCGGATGATCATCAGCGACCAGCGATCCCCAATCACTTCCAGTGTTCTTGCTACCGGGCATTCGCTGCTATGCGGTGAAGCACCATCGACCATCGTATTTACCTTTTGAATAAGGATTGCCATGCCTGTCGATCAATCACGATCAATGTGGTTGCAATTTGAAACCTAACCCAGCAACAATTGAATCAGGTTTTTAATTGAAACTACTTTAACGCCAAGGAGGCGTTCATGACAGCAGATACCGACTCAGCCACCAAACGCTTGTCCAGGCAGCCTTCGGGATTGCCACCTACGGATACGATCGATCGGTCTCCGGGACTTTCACCGTCGATCATATTATTGTTTTCCGTCACCTGCGCGCTTGCGGTCGCCAACGTCTATTTCGCACAACCGTTACTCGACTCGATGGCCCAGAGCCTGGGTGTGGCCTCATCAATGATCGGGGTGGTGGTGACGGCCACTCAAGTTGGTTACGCGTTAGGCTTACTGTTCATCGTCCCACTCGGTGATCTGGTCAACCGAAAGCGGCTGATTTTGACTCAAGTACTGTTGTCTGCCGTTGCCCTCGCGGCGGTGGGCGCAGCACAACAGTGGCTGGCCCTGCTGGGAGCCATGATCGTGATGGGCTTACTGGCAGTGGTGGTTCAGGTGCTTGTGGCATACGCCGCCGTGCTGGCAACGCCTTCACAACGTGGGCAAACAGTGGGAACAGTCACCAGCGGAATTGTCCTGGGTATTCTTCTGGCTCGGTTTACCTCTGGGGTGATCGCAGATCTGGCGGGCTGGCGCGCCGTTTATTTTGTGTCCGCAGGATTGATGCTGGCTATCGCGGCGGTGTTCTGGAAAGTGGTTCCTGGCGCAACGACACCACGCAACCAACACGCCTACCCAGCGCTCATCCGGTCGCTGTTCAAGCTGTTCGTGACCGAACCGATTTTGCGGATCAGGGGTCTGCTGGCCTTGCTGATCTTTGCCGCGTTTTCCGTGTTATGGACAGCCATGGTGCTGCCATTGAGCGCCCCACCGCTGTCGCTTTCACACACTGCCATCGGCCTGTTTGGCCTGGCCGGCGTCGCCGGTGCCCTGGCGGCCAGAAGAGCCGGTCGCTGGGCCGATCAAGGTTTGGGACAACGCGTGACCGGCATTTCGCTCGGGTTGCTGACGCTTTCCTGGTTGCTCATTACTTTCGCCGAAACGTCCCTGATCGCGCTGGTTTGCGGAGTGGTCCTGCTCGACTTCGCGGTGCAGGCCGTGCACGTCACCAACCAGAGCCTCATTTTTGCTGCACGACCCGATGCCCAAAGTCGCATGGTCGGCGCCTACATGTGCTTCTACTCAGTCGGTAGCGCGCTGGGGGCAGCGGCCGCGACCCAGGTTTATGCGCGTTGGGGCTGGATGGCGGTGAGCCTGCTGGGCGCCTTGATCAGCGCGACAGCGTTGGTGCTGTGGTTTTTCACGTTACATTGCTCAACGATCCATCAAGGAAGATCAGCATGAAAGTCGGGCACCTGCTACTTGCCATCTCGATTACGGCCATATGGACAAGGGCTCGGGAGCTATAGTGACGTTGTCAGGCAATGTGGGAAATGGCCTGCGGGAGAACCCATTGTCAGCTGTCTTTTTGCGCCAGGTTTTGGCGTCCGCAATGCTGCTTTTTGGCGTCGGCACTTCGTCCGCTGTTCTCGCCTGCCCGGCCGGTCAGTACCAGGTCTGCGTGGTCGCTTGTTTTTGTGCTCCAGGCTCCGAAGACGACATCGGGACGATTTTCGAAAACGTGAACCAGATGGCTGTCACCGGATTGGAAAGCTGGATCGTGCTGTCGCGCAACACCGCGGCAACCGGCGATATCCAGACAATTCCGCTGAATATCCGCGCCCAACTCGAACCCTACTACGACCTTCAAGTGCTCGACTCGGCGCGCTACAAGGTTGGCGATGATGCGGAGCTGAACGCCGCAAACACCATGCTGCAGAACCCCGATATCAATGCAGTCACGCTGATCGACATCATCGTCTTTCGCAACGCCGAAGACGCACTGAACGATGTGGCCCTGTGGGCGCATGAGTTGAAGCACGTGCAGCAATACCAGCAATGGGGAGTCCGCGAATTTGCCACGCGCTATACCCGCGACTACAACGCCGTAGAAGCGCCGGCCTACGAGATTCAAACCCAGGTAAGCAAAGCGCTGAGAGCGGGTGCGGCACAGCCGGGGCTTACTCGATAGCCGGTATATGTGGTTTAAAACACGCTTCGAGTCCTCTAATCAAGCATTCACACTCAATCAAGTATCGGTTGGGCCGATTGATGCCTGCGAATTATCGATTTGAGCTGTTGTTGAAGCACCCCGAGTATGGGTGCCACTTCCAACAACAAAAACAAAGGACCCGCCATGATTGCCCGATTCCACAATCCAGTTGATACACGTTTCGGCTGGGGCAGCCTGCATGAACTTGCCGACATCACTGAAAACCAGAAAGTCGCCCTTGTGACCTTTCCCGAGGCGCGTGGGCTGGGATTGGTTGATCGCATTCAAGACCTGCTAGGCGACCGCTTGGTGTATGTGATCGAGGATGTTCAGCCTAATCCAGATGTCGCCCAGCTACGCGATACCTATGAACGATTCTGGCAGCAAGCCGGCGAATGCCACGCGGTCATTGCAGTAGGTGGCGGCAGTGCCATCGATACCGCCAAGGCGTTGATCGTGGGTACCGAATCGGGGCGCTTTGATGAGCTGCTCGCGTTACTGGCAACCGGTAAACCCTTCGTCCCGGCGCGCAGCAAAGTACTGATCGCGGCGCCCACCACGGCGGGCACCGGGAGCGAGGTGACGCCTTGGGCGACGATCTGGGACTCGGCCAGCCACAAAAAATACTCGCTGCACCTTGAATGCACCTGGCCGAAGGTCGCCATTGTCGACCCGGAGCTGATGCTCACCGTTCCTGGCGGCGTCACCGTCTCTACAGGGCTGGATGCCTTGTCTCATGCGCTGGAATCAGTCTGGAACATCAATGCCAACCCGGTTTCAGACACCTTTGCCATATCCGCTATTGCGGACATTCTGGAATGCCTGCCGCAGCTGCGTCGAGACCTCTCCAGCAGGGAACTGCGCTCGCGCATGGCATTGGCCGCCCTCAAGGCAGGGATGGCGTTTTCCAACACCAAAACCGCCCTGGCCCATTCCATCTCTTACGAGATGACCCTGCACCACGGCCTGCCGCACGGCATCGCCTGCTCCTTTACGTTGCCGCTGGTGCTGGGCCTGGCCTGGGGTCACGACGCAGCGCGCGACCGTATCCTTCAACGAATTTTCGGCAACGACCTGGACAAAGCACAGGTTCAGTTACGTGAATTCTTGCATAGCCTGGGCGTGAAAACGGAGTTTTCCGATTATGGCGTAACGGCGGAGCAAGCCGAGCAAATGATTCATTTCGCCATGCAGGGCGCAAGGGGCAAAAACTTTATCGGCTCTCAAGCTGCGTAGACCCTGCCAACACCTAACAAGCACTGTCAGCGGCATGACGAGCCGCGACGATTTCCTGCAGCACTCACAAAAGAGTGCACTCGCCGACGCCAATCGGTGAGAGCGAACAATAATAAGGAAAAGATCATGAATCGTGCCCAAACCATGCCTGCTCTGGCCGTACACACCGCCTCATTTCGAGTCGCTCAATGGCGAATGTTGCTGGCGGCGATGTTTTGTTATTTGTTTTTCTACACCGGTCGGCAAACCTTCGGTTTCGCCATTCCGGGCATCCAGGCCGAATTCGGTTTTACCAAGGAACACCTCGGATGGGCATCGGCAGCCATGCTCTGGGCCTATGCCATCGGCCAGGCCATCAACGGTAACCTTGCCGATAAGTACGGCGGTCGCCGCATCATGACCGCCGGTGCCGTGCTGTCCTGCGCCGCCAACTGGGTGACCAGCTTCGCAGGCAATTTCGCCGCACTTATCCTGCCATGGGGCATCAATGGTTATTTCCAGGCTTTGGGGTGGGCGCCGGGCAGTCGGCTGATCTCCAACTGGTGGAGCGCCGGCGAGCGCGGCAAGGTGTATGGCTTATATGTGTTTGCCGCCGGTTGCGCCTCGGTCCTGTCGTACGTGACCTCGATCGTGGTGCTTGAGGTGATGCATCTGGAGTGGCGCTGGATCTTTCGGTTGCCGGTGCTGCTGATGCTGGCGGGCGGGATTATCTTTTATCTGGTGGCGCGGGAACGTCCGCAGGATATGGGCTTCGAGCCACTCGCAGACACCGGAGTAGCTAACGCCGAAGACAAAAATCACGAAGTGGCCCATGGCGAAGTCGAGACCTCCACACAACGCTACAAAGCGGTCCTGAAAAACTTTCGCTTGATCATCGCCGCAGTGTCCCTGGGTTTTCAGAACGCCGCTCGCTATGGCCTGATCGTGTGGGTACCCGTGCACTTTCTGGGTGCCAACTGGAAGAGCGGCGACAGCATGATCGATCCGAAGTGGATCACTGTTGCCCTGCCGGTAGGCATGGCCATCGGCGCGCTGAGTAATGGCTGGATTTCGGACAAACTGTTCGGCTCCAAACGCTACCTGGCGATCATGCTCTACATGGTGCTCGGCGCCGCTACCAGCCTGTGGATGTGGACCCTTGCGCCTCACAGTGCCACGGGGCTTATCGCGTTATTCCTCTGCGGATTCTTTGTTTACGGCCCTGCGTCGAGTTTCTGGGCGCTCTGCCCTGACCTGGTCGGAGCAAAGCGGGCTGGTACGGCGACCGGCGTCATGAACTTTTCGTCCTACCTGTTCGCGGGCCTGGCGGAACCGCTGATCGGCGGTATGCTCGACAGTACCGGCAATACGTCGTTGATCTTCATCGTGGTCACCACCGCTTGCCTTTGCAGCGCAGTGGTCGCGCTGTTCATCAGGCGTTGAGTACAAGGTCGCGGCTCAGGAACAGGATCTTTTATGTACCAGTACCACAAGTGGCTACGTTCTTTTCATGCAGTAGCGAAGACGGGCAGTTTCACCCTCGCCGCCGAGTACCTGAGCGTCGGCCAACCGACGGTGAGTGAACAGGTCAACGCGCTGGAAAAGAAATATTCCGTAGAACTGTTCCACCGTCGCGGCCGCTTTATCGAAATGAGTTCGGCGGGACACAAGCTCTATGCGATCACTCAGGGCCTGTTCGGCCAAGAGGATGAAGCCGTGCAACTTTTACAAAGTTTCAAGCAACGCAAGACCGGTATGTTGCGCTTGGGCGCGGTGTCCCCGCCCATAGCGATGAACCTGACGTATGAATTGATGCAGCGACACCCGGACATCGAACTGGAGACCTCGTTTTCTCCCGAAAAGGAGACGCTGGACCGGCTCTTCAACTTCGACATTGATGTGGCGATTCTGGCGCTGTCCGAATTCGACCAGCGTTTTGATACACAACTTTACCGGCGCTATCCGATCATTGCTGTCGTGCGCGATGACCATCCCTGGGCCAGTCAGAAAGAGGTACACGTCGAACAGATCAGCAGCGAACGATGGGTGCTTCGGGAAAAAAGCTCGCGCACGCGTCAGTTGGTGGAGGAAAGCTGCAAGCGCCTCGACGTCGCGCTCAACTGCGTGATGCAGCTGAACAGTCGCGAAGCCATCGTCCATGCCATCGCCAAGGGCATCGGCATTGGCTTTGTCTCTGCCGTCGAGTACGCCGAAACCCCGGGCACAAAACCGATCACGTTTGTAAATCACCCGTTTTCCATCGACTACCACTTGTGCTGCCTCGGTATTCGCAGAAACCGGCCGATGATCGCGGAGTTGTTCGACGCCAGTTCAACGCCTGTTATCTGATTCTGTAACGCACTTTAACAATCGATAAGCCTACTTCTCACTGGTGAGAGGGACGGCCTTCCCCTACCCAAAAGTGGAGATTCAACATGCATTACAAACAACCTGCGCAACTGCAAGCCGTGGTCCTGGACTGGGCAGGCACCGTCGTCGATTTCGGCTCCTTTGCCCCTACGCAAATTTTCGTCGAGGCCTTCGCCGAGTTCGGCGTGGCGGTTTCTCTGGAGGAAGCGCGCGGTCCCATGGGCATGGGTAAGTGGGACCACATCCGCACGTTATGCGATCAGCCACAGATAGCCGAACGTTACCGTGCGGTGTTTGATCGCTTACCGACCGATGAAGACGTCACCGCGCTTTACGAGCGTTTCATGCCACTGCAAATCGAGAAGATCGCGCTGCACTCGGCGCTGATTCCTGGCGCCTTGAATGCCATCGATGCACTGCGCGACCAGGGTTTGAAAATCGGATCCTGTTCGGGTTATCCGGCTGTCGTCATGGAAAAAGTGGTGGAACTGGCGCGCCACAATGGCTACGTCGCCGACCACGTGGTAGCGACCGACGAAGTGCCTAATGGCCGCCCACACCCCGCCCAGGCTCTGGCTAACGTGATTGCCTTGGGCATCAGCGACGTCGCCGCTTGCGTTAAGGTCGACGACACCTGGCCCGGCATCCTCGAAGGCCGCAGCGCCGGTATGTGGACAGTCGCGCTGACGTGCTCCGGCAACGCTCTGGGTTTGACCTACGAACAGTACAAGGCGTTGCCCTCCGACAAGTTGGCGGAAGAACGTGCCCGCATCATCAAGATGTTCGAAGGTTCTCGCCCGCACTACCTGATCGATACGATCGTCGATTTGCCGGCCGTCATCGAAGACATCAATGCGCGCCTGGCACGCGGTGAAACCCCTCAAGGTTCCTGACCACGTTCGGCTAAGTGACAGTGGCCGTTCTCCGGACGGCTACAACCAAAAACAACAAGAGAGACTCGTCATGATCTACGCCCATCCTGGCACCCCCGGCGCCCTCATATCCTTCAAGCACCGCTACGGTAACTACATCGGCGGCGAGTTCGTCGCGCCTGTCAAAGGTCAGTACTTCA